>NZ_JAMYPY010000009.1:0-252503 GCF_040320605.1 Mesorhizobium sp. M0659 | reverse complement strand
CCGCCCGCCCCCCCCCCCGGGGGGGCGGGCGGCGCCCCCCCCGCGCGGCGGCCACCCCCCCCCCCCCGGGGGGGGGGCCCGCGCCCCCCCCCCCCCCCGGGGGGCCTGGGGGGGGGGGGGGGGGCCCGGTGCAGCCTCGCCGACCCCACCCCGTCTCGCAGTCTCCGCTTCGCTTCGACTACTCGCCGACCCTCCCCTCGAGGGGGAGGGTAAGGCGCTGCACTTTAAATCGCAGCCGTAACGATAATCTCGACCACATATTCCGGCCCTGCAAGCTTGGCCTCACCCGTGGCGCGGGCGGGCGTGTTGCCTTGCGGGACCCACTTGTCCCATTCCTTGTTCATCTCGGCGAAGGTGCCCATATCGGCCAGCCAGATGATCGCCTGCAGGATCTTGGTCTTGTCGGTGCCGGCCTTGGCCAGCAGTTCGTCGATAGATGCGAGGATCGACCTGGTCTGTTCGCCAACGCTGGCGCCGGGCGTTCCGACCTGGCCGGCGAGATAGGCGGTGTTGCCGTGGATGACGATCTGGCTCATGCGCGGGCCAACATCGATGCGACGAATGCTCATGGGATGGTTCCTTCGTTTGTCGGTGCGCTTGTTTAGAGTCGCTGCCGGCTTCGGGCAAGGCCAACAGCGCGAAACCTCTTGAGCCTGGGTTGGATCTTAGACCGCAAATGTCTATCTGCGCCGAGGTATTTCTTTCCGGCGCGGATTGCCGACCTCGTGTGAGAGTGGCAGACTTCGCGCCAAACCAGGTTGAGAGGATGAGAGCCATGGAATATCGAGAAATCAGCGAGGACTATTCGGTCTCGGGCCAGATCCAGCCCGAAGATGCCGCCGCCATCAAGGAAGCCGGTTTCAAGAGCGTGATCTGCAACCGGCCGGATGACGAGCAGCCCGACCAGCCTTCGGCCGACAGCGTCAAGGCGGCGGTCGAAGCCGCGGGGCTGGCCTTCCGCTACATCCCGGTAATCAGCGGCCAGATCACAGCCGAGAATGTCGAAGATCAGGCCGAAGCGCTCGACGCGCTCGAAGGCCCGGTATTTGCTTATTGCCGCTCCGGCGCGCGCTGCACCAATCTCTACGGGCTGATTCAGCAGTCCAAGGGGTGAGCATCCTGAGGCGCTGGCGATCCCTCACACCCCCCTCTGTCCTGCCGGACATCTCCCCCGGGGGGAGATCGGATGTCGCCTTCGCTCTTCGCCAATCGCCGACGTTGCAGGATGAGCGCTGGACAAAGCTGCTGATCTCCTCCTTGCGGGGGAGATGGCCGGCAGGCCAGAGAGGGGTGCTGTCCCGCCGACGTATCAACTGAAACTCTCTCAAACTAGATCGGCAGCGCGCCGGTCTCCTTCAGCGTCTCCAACACGATCGCCGTCTTCACATGCTGCACGAATTCGTGCGGCAGGAGCACACCGTTGACGAATTCCGACAATGATTTCAGATCGGGCGTCACCACCTTCAAGATATAATCCATCTCGCCGGTCAGCGCGTGCGCCTCCTGCACCTCCGGCAGCCGCGCCAGCAGCTCGCCGAAGCGCCTGGCATTGTCGCGGTTATGGGTGGCGAGCGTCACCGAGATGACGTTGACCAGCGAGAAGCCGAGCTTGTCGCGGTCGAGCACGGCGCGATAGCCCTTGATGTAGCCGTCTTCCTCCAGCCGCTGGCGGCGGCGTGAGCATTGCGATGCCGACAGGTTCACGCGCTCCGAGAGATCGTTGTTGGTGAGCCGCGCGTCGCCCTGCAAGAGAGCCATTATCTTGCGGTCAAATTGATCGATGCGCGCTTCATTCATCGATTCATCTCCAATCATGCATGAATTACGCACGAGATGATCATTTCGAGCGTTTGAATGCAAGCACCGTGCGGTCACTTCGCACTATCATGAGTCATCTCGTGGTCCGATGCGGCCACCATCCGTTTGGAGGAATGCCATGGGTCCCTTTCCGCACGACGCCCCGCCCGCAAAGATCAGCAAGGAAAACCCCGCCGGCACCGACGGTTTCGAGTTCGTCGAGTTCGCGCATGCGGAGCCGCAGAAGCTAGCAGAACTGTTCACCCGCATGGGCTATGTCGCGATGGCCAAGCACCGCACGAAGGACATCACCGTCTGGCGCCAGGGCGATATCAACTATGTCGTCAATGCCGAACCGGGCTCGCATGCGATGAAGTTCGTCGACAAACACGGCCCTTGCGCCGCCTCGATGGCCTGGCGTGTTGTCGATGCCAAGCACGCATTCGAGCATGCGGTATCGAAAGGCGCCACGCCCTACGACGGCAACGACAAGGCGCTCGACGTGCCGGCCATTGTCGGCATTGGCGGCTCGCTGCTCTATTTCATCGAAGTCTATGGCAAGAAGGGCTCGGCCTATGATGCCGAGTTCGAGTGGCTGGGCGAACGCGACCCGCGGCCGCAAGGCGTCGGCTTCTATTTCCTCGACCACCTCACCCACAATGTCTATCGCGGCCAGATGGACAAATGGTGGGACTTTTATCGCGAGCTGTTCGGCTTCAAGCAGATCCATTTCTTCGACATCGACGGCAAGATCACCGGCCTGGTCAGCCGCGCCATCACCTCGCCCTGCGGCAAGATCCGCATTCCGCTAAATGAATCCAAGGACGACACCAGCCAGATCGCCGAATACCTGAAGAAGTACAATGGCGAAGGCATCCAGCATATCGCCGTCGGCACCGACGACATCTACGCCGCCACCGACAAGCTTGCCGACAACGGGCTGAAGTTCATGCCCGGTCCGCCGGAGACCTACTACGACATGTCGTACAACAGGGTGAACGGGCATGACGAGCCGATCGAGCGGATGAAGAAGCACGGCATCCTGATCGACGGCGAAGGCGTGGTCGACGGCGGCACGACCAAGATCCTGCTGCAGATATTCTCCAAAACCGTGATCGGCCCGATCTTCTTCGAATTCATCCAGAGGAAGGGCGACGAAGGTTTTGGCGAAGGCAATTTCCGCGCGCTGTTCGAGTCGATCGAGCAGGACCAGATCAAGCGCGGCGTAATCAAGGTCGATGGCAAGGCGGCGTGAACCCCCGTTTGCGGCTCGATCGGCCTTGATCTAAGTTTCGATCAAAAGGGTCAAGCCGTGAACGTCTCCATAACCGAAGCAAAGGCCAACTATCGGAACTCGTCGGCCGCGCGGAAGCCGGCGAGGAGATAGTCATCACTCGTCACGGCAAGATCGCGGCGCGGCTCGTGCCACCAGTTCGAGAAGACTTGTTGTCGCGCATAGGTGCCCTGAAGGGCAAGATTTGGATTTCAGACGATTTCGACAAACTCGGCCCTAATGGAACGAGTACACCAGATAAAGGTCAGAGGCCCAACCGCTCGACCTCTTCTTTCCTCACCTTCAAATCATAATCGAGCAAAAACTCGTCCAGCTGCGGCGGCGCGACCGAGCTGCCCGAGAGCATCGCGTGCACCTGGCCGCGATGATGGATGTCGTGCAGGAAGACATGGGCGAGAATGTCGCCGATCTTTTCGGGGATCATGCCGTCCTCGCGCCGGTCCGTGATGACCTGACGGTCGAGATCCGCCGCCGACAGCTTCTCGCAAAAGGCGATTAGGCGTCGATCTGCTGCGACCTGGGCGGCAAACAGCGCCTGCGGCACATCGAACGGCACGTAGTCGTCATAAGCGGCCGCACCGACGCCGCCTTCTTCGAGAAAATCGAGATAGAGATGATCGACCGCGAGGATGTGGTTGAGCGTCGCCTTGATCGACGGGAAGAAGCTTGTGCGCTCGGCTTCGAATTCGCCGGGGTTTAGCTGCAGCACGGCGCGATAGAGCCGGTCGTTCGACCAGAGATTGTTGCCGGCCATGCGGCTGAAATGCTCGAGCAGGGTCACGCGTTCATTCGTCTGATCAGGCCAATGCCAGCCGCCATCACCGCGAAGCCGGCGACAACGATCAGCAGCAGCCGGTTCATGCGCCGCCGCATCGCCTGCGTCTCCTCGTCCCGCGCCACATTGGTGTTGGTGATGGTGTGGAACATCATCGCCTTGCGCGGGTAGCCGCTGCGGTTGGTCAGATCGGGCGAGCGCGCCTCGATGCGGTAGCTCAGCCGGATCGCCTGGATAAAGACCACCAGAATGGCCAACGCCCAGACGCCGGCCAGCAGGTAGAACGCCTCGCCCGTCATTGCATTGCCCCCTCTTATGCCTGGGACTTCTCGACCTTCTGCTCGATGGCGCCGAAGATCGAGTTTCCGCTTTTATTCTTCATCTCGATACGCACCGTATCGCCAAAGCGCAGGAACGGCGTCTTGGGCTCGCCAGACTCAATGGTCTCGATCATGCGCAGTTCAGCGATGCAGGAATAGCCGGCGCCGCCGGCCGCCACCGGTTTGCCCGACCCGCCATCCAGCTTGTTGGAGACGGTGCCGGAGCCGATGATGGTGCCGGCAACCAGCGGCCGTGTCTTTGCGGCATGGGCAATCAGCGCCGGGAAGTCGAAGGTCATGTCGACGCCGGCATTGGCACGGCCGAACGGCTTGCCGTTGACGTCGGCGAGCAGAGGCAGGTTGACCTTGCCGCCATCCCAGGCGTCGCCGAGTTCGTCCGGCGTCACCGCCACCGGCGAAAAAGCCGAGGACGGCTTCGACTGGAAGAAGCCAAACCCCTTGGCGAGCTCGGGTCCGGTGAGCGCGCGCAGCGTCACATCATTGACCAGCATGACCAGCCGGATCGCAGCGCGCGCCTGGTCGAGGCTGGCGCCCATCGGCACATCGTCGACGACGACGGCGACCTCCGCCTCCATGTCGATGCCGAAGGCTTCGTCCGCCGCGCGGATCGGATCGCGCGGCGCGATAAAGGAATCCGAGCCACCCTGATAGATCAGCGGATCGGTCCAGAAGCTTGCCGGCATCTCGGCGCCGCGGGCTTTGCGCACCAGCTCGACGTGGTTCACATAGGCAGAACCATCGGCCCATTGATAGGCGCGCGGCAGCGGCGAATGGGCGTCATGCTCATGGAAGCGTGCCGACGGCACCGCATTGTTCTCCAGCGATTCGGCGATCGTCGCCAGGTGCGGCGAAATCCGCTGCCAGTCGTCGAGTGCGGCCTGCAGCGTGCGCGCCAGGAACGAGGCGTCGGTGAAGCGCGTCAGGTCGCGCGAGACGACGACAAGCTTTCCGTCGCGCGTCCAGTCCCTCAATGTGGCAAGCTTCATGCGGTTTCCTCTCCTGATGCGGCTTTGGCGCCGTCTAAGTTCACAACAAGGCCGTCGCGGGCAATCGTCAAGTCACCCACCCACGATTTCCTGACAGCAGCCTCCCAGTCGGCCTCGCCGATCTCGGGATCATCGGCCGGAATGAGGTGGTTGAGCACCAGCCTCTTCACCCCGGCATCGCTGGCAATGCGGCCTGCCTGCTCGGCAAATGAGTGGCTGGCAAGCAGATGCTCTTTCAGCCGCGCGCCATTGCCGGTCCTGGCGACCAGCCGCTCGATGCCTTCTTCCAGCATGGCCTCATGGACGAGAATGTCGGCATTTCGGGCAAAGCCTGCGAGCGGCGGAAAGAAGGCTGTGTCGGCCGAGAACACGACGCTATTCGCACCATGCTCGAAGCGCAGCGCGAAACAGTCGGTCACCGGCGGATGGTCGACGCGCAGTGCCGAGACCTTCAGGCCGCGCTGCGCAAAAATCTCGCCCTCGCCGAATTCCACGATCGAAACCATTTCGCGAATGTCCGGCCTGCCCTCATCGACGATGCGAATTTCGATGTCGAACTCCATCGCCTGGCAGAAGCGCCGCCAGTAATGGCCGGTGCCGGGCGGTCCGAACAACGTCACCGGATTGGCCAGACCGGCGGTCCAGGCGGTGTGGAGCAGCGCCCCCAGTTCCAGCACATGATCGGAATGCAGATGGGTGACGAAGATCAGGTCGAGCGCCTTCAGGCTGACGCCGGCATCGACCAGGCCACGCGTGACACCCAGCCCGCAATCGACGACGATGGTCCGCCCGCCAAGCTCCAGCAGCGACGAACTCGGCCACGGCCCGCCCGGCCGCAATGCCGGGCCGCCTTTCGAGCCGAGAAGCACCAGCCGGTCGCTCATCGAGCTGATCTCAAGACCAGTCGCCCTCCGGCGTGCCGTTGAAGCGCTTCTTCAGGTCGGCCCAGCAGTCAATGTAATTGTCCTGCCTCGTTTCAAGCTCGGCGCCGTAGCGGGTGAGCATTTGCGGGAATCGGGTCTCGAACATGAAGGCCATGGTGTTGTCGAGCTTGACCGGTTTCAGCTCGGAGCGCGAGGCCTTTTCGAAGCCAGGCGCGTCTGGGCCGTGGGCCAGCATCAGATTGTGCAGGCTGATACCGCCCGGGACAAAACCTTCTTCCTTGGCGTCGTACTGGCCGTGGATCAGGCCCATGAACTCGCTCATGATGTTTCGGTGGTACCAGGGCGGGCGGAACGTATCCTCCGCCACCAGCCAGCGCGGCGGGAAGATGACGAAGTCGATGTTGGCGGTGCCCTCCTCGCCGCTCGGCGCCGTCAGCACGGTGAAGATCGACGGATCGGGATGGTCGAACAGGATGGCGCCAACGGGAGAAAACGTCGCCAGATCATATTTGTAGGGCGCGTAGTTGCCGTGCCAGGCGACGACGTCGAGCGGCGAATGGCCAATCTCGGTGACATGGAAATTGCCGCACCATTTCACCGTCAGCCGGCACGGCGTCTCCTTCTCCTCGAACCAGGCGCAGGGCGTCTTGAAGTCGCGCGGATTGGCGAGGCAATTGGCGCCGATCGGACCGCGGTCGGGCAGCGTCAGCTTGGCACCATAGTTTTCGCAGACATAGCCGCGCACTTCCTTGTCGATGAGCTCGACCTTGAACACCAGCCCGCGCGGCAAAACGGCGATCTCGCCGGGCCGCAGCTCGATGACGCCCATCTCGGTGACGAAGCGCAAGGCGCCGACCTGGGGGACGATCAGCAACTCGCCATCGGCATTGAAGAAATGATCGTCGACCATCGATCGGTTGGCGACATAGACATGCGCGGCCATGCCGCTTTGGCCCAGCACATCTCCGGCGCTGGTGATGGTGCGCATGCCGGCGATGAAGTCGGTCGGCTCACTCGGCATCGGCACCGGGTTCCAGCGATACTGCCCGAGCGCCAGTTCGTGGTCGCCGACATTGGGTGCTGTCTTCCACAAGGGATAGCTCGCTGCCTTGAAGCGGCCGGTGTGTTTTACGCTCGGCCGGATGCGGTAGAGCCAGGAACGCTCATTGGTGCCGCGCGGCGCGGTGAAGGGCGAGCCCGAGAGCTGCTCGGCATAAAGTCCGTAAGCCGGCCGCTGCGGGGAATTGCGCCCTTGCGGCAGCGAGTCGGGCAGCGTTTCGGTCTCAAAATCATTGCCGAAGCCCGGCATGTAGGAAAAGGCCATCCGATCCTCCCTGATCCCGACCGCCGCGAAGCGCGGCCTGCCGGCGATGTTGACCAAACTGGTTTCATTTGTAACCATCGAAAATGTAACTATCAACGGCTGATGCCGCATCCACGGTGCGCATATGGAAACCCTCGAACTCGAAAATTTCCTGCCCTACCGGCTTTACCGGCTGGCCGACGCCGTCAGCCGCGAATTTTCAAAAATCTACCGCGACCGCCACGGCCTGACGCGGCCGGAATGGCGCACTCTTTCGGGGTTGGGCCAGCGCGGCACGATGACGGCGACAGCGCTTGGCGAGCAGTCGGCCATGCACAAGACCAAGGTGTCGCGCGCGGTGGCCGAGCTTGAGCGGCGGCGCTGGCTGGTACGCACAACCGACGAGAATGATCGACGTGTAGAGCATCTGGCGCTGACGAAGGCGGGGCTGGCGGCCTATGGCGAAATGGTGCCGCTGGCGAAGGCGTTTGAACGGGAGTTGCTGGAGAGGCTGAGCACAGAGGAGCGGACAGCGATTGTGAGCGGCGTGGCGGCGCTGGAGGGAGCGTTGGGTGAATAAAGAATCTGCTCCGCCGTGATCCTTCACACCCCCCTCTGTCCTGCCGGACATCTCCCCCGCAAGGGGGGAGATCAGATGTCGCGAAGGCTTTCGCCAATCTCCAATGTTGCAGAGGTTGGCGAGCCGTCAAAGCTGCCAATCTCCCTCCTTGCGGGGGAGATGGCCGGCAGGACAGAGGGGGGTGCTGTCCCGCCGGCTTCTCCAGCTAGAACGTGCCTCTGCGCCTACCAATCCATCACCACCTTACCCGAACTGCCGCTCCTCATCGCATCAAACCCCACCTGAAAATCATCAATCCCGATGCGGTGCGTGATCAGACCCGATACATCCAGCGGCCCCTGCACCAAGGCGATCATCTTGTACCAAGTCTCGAACATCTCGCGGCCGTAGATGCCCTTCAAGTGCAGCATCTTGAAGATGACCTTGTTCCAGTCGATCTCGAAGCCGGTCGGCGCGATGCCGAGAATGGCGATCTTGCCGCCATTGTTCATGGTGTCGATCATGTCGCGGAAGGCGGGCGCGGCGCCCGACATTTCGAGGCCGACGTCAAAACCCTCGGTCATGCCGAGCGCCGGCATGACGTCGCGCAGCTTTTCCTTGGACGCATCGACGACATGCTGGACGCCGAGTTTTTTGGCCAGCGCCAGCCTCGCCGGGATGATGTCGGTGATGACGACTTTTCGCGCACCCACGCATTGGGCAACGAGCGCGCCCATGATGCCGATCGGTCCGGCTCCGGTGACCAACACGTCTTCGCCGACGAGATCGAAGGACAGGGCGGTGTGGACGGCATTGCCGAGCGGATCGAAGATCGCGGCGATTTCGTCGGGCACATCGTCGGGGATCGGCACGACATTGTGCTGCGGGATCACCAGATATTCGCCGAAGGCGCCGGGACGGTTGACGCCGACGCCGAGCGTGTTGCGGCAGAGGTGCCCTCGCCCGGCGCGGCAATTGCGGCAATGGCCGCAGACGATATGGCCTTCGCCCGAAACACGCTGGCCGACCTTGTATTCGGTGACCGCCGAGCCGAAATCGGCAACGGTGCCGACGAATTCATGGCCGGTCACCATCGGCACCGGCACGGTCTTTTGTGCCCACTGATCCCAATTGTAGATATGCACGTCGGTGCCGCAGATCGCGGTCTTCTTGACCTTGATCAGCACATCGTTGGGGCCGATCTCCGGCACCGGCACCTCTTCCATCCAGATGCCCGGTTCGGCCTTGGCCTTCACCAGCGCCTTCATCATGTTCGACATGCTACAACTCCTTACCCTCCCCCTTGTGGGGAGGGTGGCCCGAAGGGCCGGGTGGGGGTCAAAAACTGGCGGAGGTCGTGACCCTGCAGACCCCCACCCCGCCTCCCGCCCGCTTGCTTCGCAAGCGGTCGGAAGTCGACCCTCCCCACAAAGGGGGAGGGTAAAACTCTCAGCCAATCACGCCCAGTTCCTTGCCGACCGCCGCGAACGCTGCCACGGCGCGGTCGATGTCGGCGCTGGAATGCGCCGCCGACATCTGCGTGCGGATGCGCGCCTGGCCTTTCGGCACCACCGGGAAGGAAAAGCCGATGACATAAATGCCGCGCTTCAGCATGCGCGCCGCCATTTCCTGCGCCAGGCTGGCATCGCCCAGCATCACCGGAATGATCGGATGATCGGCGCCGGCCAGCGTGAAGCCGAGCTTGCCCATTTCGGAGCGAAAGCGCGCCGCATTGGCATAGAGGCGTTCGCGCAGGGCGTCGCCATTGCGGATCAGCTCGAACACCTTGATGGAAGCGCCGGCAATCGCCGGCATCAGCGTGTTGGAGAAGAGATAAGGCCGCGAACGCTGGCGCAGCCAGTCGACGACCTGGCTTTTGCCGGAGGTGTAGCCGCCGGAGGCGCCGCCGAGCGCCTTGCCGAGCGTGCCGGTGATGATATCCACCCTGCCCTCGACGCCGCAATGCTCGGCCGAGCCGCGGCCGTTCTTGCCGACGAAGCCGACGGCATGGCTGTCGTCGACCATCACCATGGCGCCGTACTTTTCCGCGAGGTCGCAGACGCCTTTCAGATTGGCGATGATGCCGTCCATGGAGAACACGCCGTCGGTGGCGATCAGGCGGAAGCGGCAGTCTTTCGCCTCTTTCAGCCGCGCTTCGAGGTCGGCCATGTCGTTGTTGGCATAGCGGAAACGCTTGGCCTTCGACAGCCGCACGCCGTCGATGATCGAGGCATGGTTCAGCGCATCGGAGATGATCGCATCCTCCTCGCCGAGCAGCGTTTCGAACAGGCCGCCATTGGCGTCGAAGCAGGAGCCGTAAAGGATGGTGTCGTCCAGGCCGAGGAAGGATGAAATCGTTGATTCAAGCTGCTTGTGCTCTTCCTGCGTGCCGCAGATGAAGCGCACCGAGGCCATGCCGTAACCGTAGCGGTCGAGCGCGCCTTTGGCCGCGGTGCGCAACTCGGCGCTGTCGGCGAGGCCGAGATAGTTGTTGGCGCAGAAGTTCAGCACCTTGTCGCCGCCGACTTCGATCTCAGCCGACTGGGTCGAGGTGATCACCCGCTCGGATTTGTAGAGCCCGGCGGATTTCAGCCCTTGCAGTTCGTTGTCGATATGGGAGAGGAATGCCGCGCTCATGATCAGGTCCTGTTGAGATTGGCGCGACTGTCGCGCTACGCGCACTAAAAATCCATCGCAAAAGCGACCGTTTCGGTGGCACGGCGGGCTCAACCCTGGCGCGATCCGATCGCATGGCCAGCATGCTGGAGTAGCAGGCACGCGAATACGGCCGTGCCGCGAAAGAACATGATAACCATTTCAGCAGCTTTCGTTTACTGCGGAAGCAACAGTTCCGCCGGCTTCCAGACCTGTTAACCCTTTCAAGCCAATGGTCTTCTCGCCACGAATCGGTGGCAGAATCAGTCGACCGAGGGGTCACCTAGAATATGTCGCAGCAGCCGGCGCAAACCGTCTCGGGCAAACTCATCCTGCTGATCAAGAGCGGCTACTGGCTGGCGCTGCTGATCATCGCCGCCATGGTGATGGCTTCCTTCATCCTGCTGCAGCAGATGATGGCGGCGCAACAGCACAACCATACTCTGCTCGACATCGTCAGCACCCAGAAGGCGCTGTCGCAGCGCATCGTCTTTTTGACCAGCGCAACCGGCTCCGCCGCGCGTGACAAGCAGCCGGCCCTGGTTGCCGCGCTGAAACAGGCGACCGCCGAGTTCGAGACCAACTACGACCTGCTCCTCAAACAGACGGGAGCCGACCCGCTGTCGCCGGCATTGTCCGACCCAAAGTCGATCGAGAGCGTCCTTTACGGCAAGCCGTTCCACCTCGACTATTTCTCGGTCGGGCTGGTCGCCAATGGCGAAAGGCTGATCTCGTCCTTCGAATCCCAGCTCTCCGGCAATGCCGCCTACAAGGGCGGCGGCGAGCGCGTCAATCTCGATGCTTCCGTCGCCAATGCGACGCTGTCGGGTTATGCCGCGCTCGGCCAACGCATCGCCGCATTCGCCGACGAGCGGTCGGAAAAGCTCCTCGATCTCCACCGCACCTTGTTCTACGCCACCATCGGCGTCATCGTGCTGGTGGCGCTTTTCATCTTCCGGCCGATGTCGAAGGCGATCCTGCGCAAGACGCACGAGCTTGTCGATGCCCGCAACTCGATGGCCTTCATCGCCGTACATGACGGGCTGACCGGCCTGCACAACCGCACCTTCCTGACCGATCACTTCGAAACGCTGATCAAGGGCGCGCATCGCCGGCGTGAGAGGCTGGCGGTGATCCAGCTCGACCTCGACCGGTTCAAGCAGATCAACGACACACTCGGCCATGCCGCCGGCGACTATGTGCTGGTCGTCACCGCCCAGCGCATGCGCGATTCCTGCCGCGCGTCGGATCTGTGCGCGCGCCTTGGCGGCGACGAATTCGTGATGATCCTCAATGGCGCCGGCGGCCCCGAGGACATCAACATGCTGGCCCGTCGCATCCTGGAGGAGATCAACGAGCCGATTACCTTCCAGGGCACGACCATCCTTCCGGGGGCCAGCGCCGGCATTGCTGTCTATCCCATCGACGCCGACAATGCCGAGGATCTGCTCGTCCACGCCGATCTCGCGCTCTATTCCGCCAAGAAGCTCGGCGGCGGCAGCTTCTCGTTCTTCTCCGAGGAACTCAGGCGCGAGCTAGACTACCGCAAGCAGCTCGAGCACGACATCAAGGTCGCGATTTCGGAGAACGCCTTCCAGGTCTATTTCCAGCCGCAGGTGTCGCTGAGCAACGGCGCCATCAGCGGCATCGAGGCGCTGGTGCGCTGGAAGCATGCCGAGCGCGGCATGATTGCGCCGGGCGAGTTCATTCCGGTCGCCGAAAAATGCGGCTTCATGCCCGAGATCGGCCGCATCGTCTTTACCAAGGCGATCGAGCAAGCAGCCGAATGGGATCGCGCCGGCATTGCCTTCGGCCGGCTCGCCGTCAACGTGTCCGGCACCGAGCTGCGCGAACCCGACTTCGACCGCTTCCTGTTCGCGACGCTGGAAAAGGCCGGCCTGGCGCCGCAGAAACTGTCGCTTGAAATCGTCGAATCCGTCATTCTCGACGACGAGAAGACGGGCATCGCGGCGAAGCTGCGCCACATCCGCGCTGCTGGCGTCCATCTTGAGCTCGACGATTTCGGCACCGGCTATGCCTCGCTCAGCCACGTCAATCCCAACGAGATCGACCGGCTGAAGATCGACCGCCGCTTCGTCCAGAACATCAACGAGAATGGCGACAACACCAAGATCGTGCGCGCCATCACCGAGCTGGCGCGCGGTCTCGGCATTTCGATCGTCGCCGAGGGCGCGGAAACCGAAGCCGAGCTCGATTCGCTGATGGCAATCGGCTGCGACCAGGTGCAGGGCTATTCCATCGCCTTCCCGATGCCGCAGGACAAAGCGCGCGAATGGCTGCTGGCGCGCAGCCCGAAGAAAGCCAAGCTGAAGGTGCTTCAGGGCAATTTAGCCTAGACTATTGCCCACCGGTGCCGGTCATTTGGCCGGCGCGACATTCGCCCGCAATGCCGCCAGCACCTCGGCGAACTCCGCCAGCCTGTCGTCCGGCAATCCCGCGCGCAGCCGCTTGTCGAAGATGAGAGCCGCCGCCCGCAGCTTCAGGAACATCGTTTCGCCCGCCTGCGTCAGCTCGACCAGATGAACCCGGCGGTTGTCCGGATCGCGGCGGCGCGTCAGCAAGCCTTGCGCCTCCATGGCGTTGAGATGGTGGGTGAGCGTGGCGCCCTGGATGCCGATCATGCCGGCAAGTTCGCGCTGGTTGGCAAGCTCGCTCGACTTGACCGAAAGCAAGGTCAGCCACACCGGCAGCGTGCCGCCGGCCTCGACCAAAGCGGCGTCAAAGGCCTGCGCCACCAGCTTGGAGGTGCGCGCGAGATTCATGCCGATTGGCGGACGGTCAAAGGGAGTCATGCGCCGACAGTAGAACAAGGCGCCGAGCGATGGAACGTTCATTATACATTGACATCGAACCATTTGATACCTAACTATCATGCGTGTCGATCTGCCGAGTTCGTATCATCCTGCATTCGACAGGGATCCGGGGACGGGCGGCGGGCAAGGAGGAAGCGGTCATGCAATATGTCTACATCGTCGTTATCGGCCTTCACGTCATGGCCGGTGTGTTCTGGGCCGGCACCACCATACGCTTGCCCGCGACCCCGAGATCAGGGCGGAGCGCTTTATCGGACCGCAAATGGGCTCGGCCGGCATGGTGTTCGTGACCGGCGCCCTGCTCTGGTATTTCTTCCACGGCGCCTATTTCGGCTCGATGGAAATGGTGCTGGCGCTGGGCATCCTGGCCGCCTTCGCCGCTGCCGGCGTTCTCAGCGTCGTCGTCCGCAAGACCAGCCGGCAGCTTGCCGGCGCGGACGCCGCAACGGAAGCGGCGCTGCGCACCAAAATGGCCCGCGGCGAGCGCATCGCCGCCTGGCTTCTGGTACTCACCGTACTTTGCATGGCGACGGCCAGGATGATTTGAGCCCTGCCGCGCGTTGCCTCCCGGTTGAAAAGCATTCCGCATCGTGCGTCGCCTGGCTCTCGGCTGGTGGCGTACGCGGCGCGCAGTTCGGACGGATGTGCAAGGTGGCTCTCCGCACAGAGGTTTGGCTGCGCGCCACCCATCACTTTGATCGATCGAGTTGCGCCCGCCGGAAGGGTGAGATCGAGCTTTGGAACAAACCGTAGGCCGGCTTGTAGGCTCAAACCCGCAAGCCGAACCTGATGCCGTCATAGATGGCGGCATGGATGTTGCGCGAGGCGACTGCATCGCCGATGCGCAACAGCACGAAGCCGCCTTCGGGATTGCGTGAAGGAAAAATATCGCCGCCGCCGACCAGCCGCTCATAGTCGACCGCGCCACCATTCTTCGACAGCGGTTTCAGCTGGAGATAGAGATCGTCGAGCGGCGCCGTGCCGTGCTCGACCACCACCTGGTCGACCCGCCTCTCGCCGCGCCAGCCGTCGGCAAAGTCGGAGGCGAGTTCGGCGACCAGCTGGTTGCCCTCGCGCCGTACCGAGCGCAGCCTGGTGTTGATGGTGATGGTGACGCCCTTCTCCTGGAAGGCGCGCATATAGGGCACGTGGTTCATGCCGCCCATTTCGGGGGCGAAGAAGCGCTCCGGCGAAACCAGCTCCAGCTTCGAACCGGCATTGGCGATCAGCTCCGCCGCGCCCATGCCCTGATGGCCGCCATTGTCGTCGAAGAGCACCACGTTCTCCGCCGGCTTGACGCTGCCGGCCATGATGTCCCAGCTCGACGTGACGAGATTGTCGCCTGATGTCAGCGGCGGGTTCTGCGGCAGGCCGCCGGTGGCGATCACCACCACGTCGGGCGAAAGCGCCAGCACATCGTCCTGCTCGGCCCAGGTGTCGTAGCGGATCCCGACGCCGAGCCGGTCGAGTTCGGCCAGCCGCCAGTCGATGATGCCGATCAACTCCTTGCGGCGCGGGTTCTGCGTCGCCAGCCGAACCTGGCCGCCGGCCTGACCGGAGGCTTCAAGCACCGTGACATGATGGCCGCGTTCGGCCATCACGCGAGCTGCCTCGAGCCCGCCAGCGCCAGCGCCAACGACAACGACGTTCCGCCTGGGCCCTTCGGTCTTCAGGATGATATGCGGAATCTCGGCCTCCCGGCCGGTCGCGGCATTGTGGACGCACAGCGCCTCGCCGCCTTCATAGATACGGTCGAGGCAATAGGTGGCGCCGACGCAAGGCCGGATCTCGTGCTCGCGACCTTCCATGACCTTCTTGATGATGTGCGGGTCGGCGATATGGGCGCGGGTCATGCCGACCATATCGAGCTTGCCGGTCGCGATGGCGTGGCGCGCCGTGGCGACATCGGAAATCCGCGCCGCATGGAAGGTCGGGAACTTCGTCGCCGCCCTCACCTCGCCGGCGAAATCGAGATGCGGGGAAGAGCGCATGCCGGTCACCGGGATAACCTTGGTGAGCGCCGCGTCGCTTTCGATCGAGCCGCGAATGATGTTGAGGAAATCGACCTTGCCGGAACCGGCCAATCGCCGGGCGATCTCAACGCCCTCCTCCTTCGACAGGCCTTTGTCAAAATCCTCATCGGCGACCATACGGATGCCGACGACGAATTTTTCGCCGACGGCAGCCCGCACGGCATCCAGCACCATGTCAGTGAAGCGCAGCCGGTTGTCGAGCGAACCGCCGAACTCGTCGTCGCGATGGTTTGTGGCCGGCGACCAGAAGCCGTCCATCAGATGGCCGTAGGATTCGAACTCGATGCCGTCGAGGCCGGCGGCCTGGCAGCGCTGCGCAGCGGACGCATAGTCGGCGACGATGCGCTCGATATCCCAGTCCTCGATGGTTTTGGGGAACGCGCGGTGCGCCGGCTCACGCACCGGCGAAGCCGACAGCACCGGCAGCCAGTCGGCCTTGTTCCAGCCGGTGCGGCGACCAAGATGGGTGATCTGGATCATCACCTTGCAGTCATGCTCGTGGCAGGCGTCCGCCAGTTCGGCCAGCCACGGCACGATGCGGTCGTCATAGAGATGCAGATTGCCAAAGGCGGCCGGGCTGTCGCGCGAGACGATCGCCGAGCCCGCCGTCATGGTCAGCGCCATGCCGCCCTTGGCCTTTTCGGCGTGGTAGAGCCGGTAGCGCTGTTTCGGCATGCCGTCCTCGGAATAGGCCGGCTCGTGGCTGGTCGACATCACCCTGTTCTTCAGCGTCAGGTGTTTGAGCTGGTAAGGCTGGAGAAGCGGGTCGTTGCTGGTCATCATCTTCCTGCCGATTCCAATTTGTGTCGGAGCAGCGCGTGCTGCTCCAGTTCTTGTCTTAAGCATCGAATTTATTCGAAAATCGCTGCACACTTTTCGGTCCGGTGCTAATGAGCGCGGAAATCCCCAGGAAAACCGCGATGATCGATACCAAAACCCTCACCCAGCTCGGCGCCCACGTCGAGACGCCACAGAGCCCGGAGACTGCGGTCCTGGAGACCGTGCCGTTCCAGCGCGGCGACGGACCGCCGGCGATCGTGCGCTTCACCTGCCCGGAATTCACCTCGCTCTGCCCGGTAACCGGACAGCCGGATTTCGCTCATATCGTCATCGACTACGCACCCGATACCACGCTCGTGGAATCGAAGTCGCTCAAACTGTTCATGACCTCGTTTCGCAACCATGGCGCTTTCCATGAAGACTGCACGGTGATGATCGGCCGCCGCATTGTGGCGGCAACGAAGCCGCTGTGGTTGCGCATAGGCGGCTATTGGTATCCGCGCGGCGGCATTCCGATCGATGTCTTCTGGCAGACCGGCGCTCCGCCCGAAGGCGCCTGGTTGCCCGACACCGGCGTTGCCCCCTATCGCGGAAGGGGCTGAAGCTATTTTGCGGAACTTTAGCGGGACAGCGCCCCCCTCTGTCCTGCCGGACATCTCCCCCACACGGGGGGAGATTGGCCGCTACGCCGGCTTTAGCTAATCTCGAATGATGCGGAGCGGGCGAGACGTTGGAACTGCTGATCTCCCCACCCGTGGGGGAGATGTCCGGCAGGACAGAGAGGGGCGCGAAGGATCGCAGGCGCTGATCCTCAATCAACATTATTCGCACTGGTACTGGCTGAGCGCCCATTCACCGGTCACCGAAAGCAGATCGGATATCTTCCAGTCGCCGTCGACCTTCCTGAACTTCCATTCAAGGCGATGTGGATTGCCGGCGACGACGAAGGCGACAATGACCTTGGCCTGGTCGCCATTGATCGCTTCGAGTGTCTTCAGGCTCTTATCGATCTCGGTCTTGTCATAGTCGGCATTGTCGAGCGCCATGTTGGGGTCGAGACATTCTCCCTGCCCGGATGTGCGCAACGCGTCGCTCTTGTCGAGAACGGTTTTTGCCGGGTCGATGAAGTGGCTGCGCTGCGCCGGATCGATCTCCAGTCCCACCTGATCGTAAAATGGCCGCACCACCGCCGTCGGGGATCCCGGCAGAATGGGTGCGGCCGGTGGGGCGTCGGCCGGCGGCCACCCAACCGGCGGTGTCGCCGGTTCCACCGCTGTCCCGGGTGGATTTGCGGGCGGTGCTGCGCCGGCCGGTGCCGTCACGGCCGGCGCATTGGCTGGCGGCGGGCCCAACAGGCCTTGTGCTGCGGCTGCGCTCATACCCACCGACAGCACGCACATGGGCGACAGCGCCAAGGCAAGACGGCGGAGCACGGGATCACTCCGGCGCTTTGTCGGGCATGCATTCCAGCGCGCTTAGCGTCCAGTTGCTGGTCTTGGAGGTGATGTCGGCGACCTTCCATTTGCCGTCGATTTCCTTCAGCGACCACAGCATTTCGCGTTTAGAATCATCGCCTTCCGCAAAAAGGCTGAAGGTGGCGGTGACTTCGGCCGTATCGCCATTGACGGTCTCGGCCAGCTTCAATGTCTTGGCAATCGACTTCTGGTCGAAATCCTGCGCGTCGAGGCCGGGATCGAAGTCGAGGCAGGCGACTTCGTCGGGCTTGTTCTTCGTGGCCTGGTCGTTGAGATCGAACAGCTTGGTCACCGGCTCGGTGAAGCGGTCGCGGTACTTTGCATCTCCCTCGAATTTCACCTCGGGCACATAAAAGAACTTCACGGCGTTGGAAGCCGGCCCGGCCAGCACCGTCGCTGGCAAGGCAATCGAAAAGACAGCGGCAAGCACTATCGGTTTCATGCAGGATCTCCGGACGGTTCGGCGGCAAGGCGGCAATACCAGACATCCTGCATATCGGCTTTTTTGCGGCTCATGAAGCCCCGGCTTGCACCGTCTCAGCCATCCAGCCAGACGTTCTGCAGGTCCATCTCGAAGGTCTGATGGACGCCGTAGTTTTTCACCTTCTTGTTCATGTGGCTGTAGAGCTTCTGCCAGAAGGGTTGAATGATGACGCCGGAATCCTGCAGGATCTGCTCGACATCCTTCATCACCTCACGCCGTTTCTCCACGTCGATCAGCGACAGCGCCTGCTTCAGCTTGGCGTCGAAGTCCGGGTTGGAATAGGCCGATTCATTCCAGGCTTCGCCGGTGCGATAGCCAAGCGCCAGCACCTGGACGCCAAGCGGGCGCATGTACCAGATGGTCATCGAATAGGGATACTTCGTCCAGTCGTTCCAGAAGGTCGAGCCCGGCAGCACCGTGCGCTTGACCTTGATGCCGGCGTCGCGCAACTGGCCCGCAATCGCGTCGCCGGTGTTCTTCTGCCAATCGTCCTCGACGGTGATCAGCTCGTGCTCGAAATCGGCCTGCCCTGCGTCCGCCATCAGCTTTTTGGCGCCGGCCGCGTCGCGCGTCTTCTTGGGCAGCGCAAAATATTCCGGATGGATCGGGCTGACATGGTGGTTTTCGCCCACCGTCCCTCGCCCGGCATAGCCGAGTTCCAGCACCGCATTGTTGTCGACCGCCATCTGCAGCGCGTTGCGCACCCGCTGGTCGTCATAGGGCTTGTGGGTAACGTTCGTGCGGGCAACCAGCGTGGTTGCCGTCGCAACCTCGGACTTCTCCAGCCCCATCTTATCCAGGATGTCGATGAAGTCGGCCGGCGTCTCGAAATTGAGGTCTATCTCGCCGGATTCGAAGGCGTTGATCGAAGCGTTGAAGTCGGTGCCGTAGTCGATGAACTCGACGCTGTCGAGCGGCGCTTCACCACCCCACCACTTGCCGTTTTCACGACGCTTGACCACCGCCTTCTGGCCGACATCGTAGGAGACCAGTTCGAACGGGCCCGTGCCGATCGGCTTCTTGACCGGGTCGGCGCCTTCGGCGTCGAAATTGCGGTGGACGACGAGCGCGGGATAATCGGTGAGGTTCGGGATCAGCGAAATGTCGGGCGCGCTGAGCGTCAGCTTGACCGTATTGTCGTCGACCTTGGCGATCGCGCCTTCCCTGGCCTTGCCCGAGTTTTCGTCGATCAGCCCGCCGACGCGAGCGGCCATGGAGTTGCCGGCGACCTTCTTCTCGCACCAGCGGGTAACATTGAAGACCACGTCATCGGCGTTGAAAGCATCGCCATTGTTCCAGGTGATGCCCTTGCGCACATGCAACGTGTATTCCGTGGCGTCGTCATTGATGTCCCAGCTTTCGAGCAGCACTGGCTCGAAGGTGAATTCCCTAGTGTAGCGGACCAGCGGCTCCAGCCAGCAGCGCGAGATGTTGGCGAGTTCCACCCAGTCATAGGTGCGCGGATCTTTTTGGGCCTTGACCGACATCGATATGTGCAGCGTGCCGCCCTTCTTCGGCTCCTCGGCAAAAGCCTGTCCCGGCGCGGCAAGGCCGATCATGCCGTAGGCCAGCGCCGTCGATGCGCCGAACGCACTTGCCAATGCAAGAAACTCGCGCCGGTCCATACGGCCAGCACGCGTCTCTTGCGCCATCGCCTCGATGGCCGTTGGCACGCGATCGCCATTGCTTTTGAAAACTGTCATGTCTTTCTCCCTTGCGGTTCCCATCGGGTCTTCGCCCGTTATCAACTCATTCGTCGTTCTCTTAGCTAACGCTGTCGGGCAGCCTCTCTTCGCGCTGCGCGATAAAGTCCCTGAGGCCCTCGGCAATGCCCTCATCGAGTTTCGGCTCTTCATAGTCGGCCAGCATGTTGCGGGCTTTCTCGCGGCCGCGCGTGTCGTGGTCCTTCGCCCCTCCAGCCTTCCATTGTTCGTAGGAGTTGAAATCCATGATGGTGGGCATGAAGAATGCCGACTCGTAATGATCGAGCGTGTGCTGGGTGCCGAGGAAATGGCCCTGCGGCCCGACTTCGCGGATCGCCGCCATGGCCTCCTTGAAATCGTCGAACGGCAGGCCGCCGGCATATTTATACCAGCCGACAAGCTGCTCGCAGTCGGTGGCGAATTTCGAATAGCCGCATGTCAGCCCGGCCTCCAACCAGCCGGCGGAGTGCCAGATATAATTGGCGCCGGCGAGGATGGCGGCATGCATCAGCATGTTGGATTCATAGCCGGCCTGGGCGTCGTTGAGCTTGGAGCCGACATGGAAGCCGGAGGTTCGCCAGGGCAGTTTGTATTTCCGCGCCAGCGCGCCCATCAGATACATCATCTGGGCGGCTTCCGGCGTGCCGCCCATCGGCGCGCCGGTCTTCATGTCGACCGTCACCATGAACTGGCCGTAGATTTGCGGCGAACCCGGGCGCAGCAGCTGGGTGAAAGCGACGCCGGCCAGTGCTTCGGCATTGACCTGCGCCACCGCGCCGACGGCCGAGGCCGAAGTCGATGCGCCGCACAGCGCAAAGGGAGCCAGGATCAGCGGCTGATTGCTGCGCGCATAGACCTTCATCGCGTCCAGCATGGTGGCGTCCCACACCAGCGGCGAGTTGCAGTTGGTAATCGACACCAGCACCGGGTTGTCGCGAACGAAATCTTCGCCAAAGACGATGCCCGCCATCGCCATCGTGTCTTCGGCGCGGTCTTTGGAAGTAACGATGCCCATGAACGGCTTGTCGGAATGCTTCAGCGCCGAATGGATGATGTGGAGATGCCGTTTCGGCACCGCGATCTCCATCGGCTCGCAGATGATCGAACTCGACGAATGCAGCGCCGGGGCCATGTAGGCGAGCTTGTGGAAATTGTTGAGGTCTTCAAGCGTGCCATAACGCCGGTTGTTGTCGAGGTCGCGCACGTAAGGCGCGCCATACATCGGCGCGAAGATGGAGTTCTTGCCGCCGACGCGCACGGTGCGCTCTGGATTACGCGCATTGAGGGTGAATTCGGACGGAACCTTCGCGACCAGTTCCATCAGCAGGCCGCGGTCGATGCGGACGCGTGTCTCGGACACGTCGGCGCCCGCCACCTTCCACATGGCGATCGCCTCGTCGTCGCGGAACTCGCAACCGACCTCTTCGAGGATGGCGAGTGACTCCTGGTGGATCAGTTCCACCGCCTCGTCCGGGACCATCTGGTAGGTGGGGATCTCGCGGACCAGCGTCGGGAACGAGGTGACGGGGGCGCTCCTCAGCGCCTTGCGTCCGAGGCGACCGCCGCCGCGGCGGTGGGTTTGCTCGGTCAGTTCAGCGGCCGGTGCGTTCATGGAGCCTCCTCATTCCGTCCAACCAAGTTAGCGAGAGGAAATATGGATGTGATGCTGGAAAATCCTGATCTCTTGTATAAGCTCAGCTTATGCGAAGCCTGCGCCACCTCCTGCCCTCGGCCGGCAGCCTGATCGTCTTCGAGGCGGCGGGCCGGCTGTCGAGCTTCACCGCTGCCGGGCGCGAGCTCGGCATGACGCAGGCCGCCGTCTCCTATGCGGTGCGCGGGTTGGAGGAACAGCTTAGCGCGCAGCTGTTCCAGCGCCGCCACCGCCAGGTCGTCCTGACAGAAGCGGGCGAACGCTTCCATGCCGACGTCTCGCTCGGTCTGTCGCATATCCGCAAATCGGCCGAGGATCTGCGCCTGCAGGCGAGCGGCGGCCATGTCACGCTGGCGGCGTCGACCGCCTTCGGCTCGTTCTGGATGATGCCGCGCCTGCAGCAGTTCCGCGACGAACTGCCGGGCATCGACTTGCGCATCCAGACCGCCGACCGTGATCTCGACATCATCGCCGAGGGCATCCCGCTCGCCGTTCGCGGCGGCGAACCGCGCGACTGGGCCGATTATCATTCGCTGCCGCTGGCCGACGAGGAGATTTTTCCGGTGGTTGGCGCCAGCTATCTCGCGAAATTCGGCATGCCAAGGAGCGTCGCGGAGCTGGCGACGCATCGCCTGATCCACCTCGAGGAGCCCTACCGCGAGGCGGCTAGCTGGGACGAATGGTTCCAGTCTGCGGGCGGCAGGCTCGACAACACCGCGCGCGGCCTGCGCATCAACGATTACGGCCTCGTGATCCAGGGCGTCATGGAGGGCCAAGGCATCGCGCTCGGCTGGCGGCATCTGGCCGAACGGCTCCTGGCGTCGGGGCTGCTGGTGCCGGTGACCGACCATGTGCTGAGAACCGGCAAGGCGTTCTATGTGGTTTGGCCGAAGAACCGGGAGTTGAGCGAGAATGCGCGGAAAGTCAGGGACTGGCTGGCGGCGCAGGCTTGAAATCGGTTGCAGCGTAGTCACTATCGCGGAGTTCCTTCACACCCCCCTCTGTCCTGCCGGACATCTCCCCCGCAAGGGGGGAGATTGGCAGTTCATATGTCGCGTCACCCTTCAAGCATTGAAGATTGGCGAAAGCCGTCGTGACATCTGATCTCCCTCCTTGCGGGGGAGATGGCCGGCAGGCCAGAGGGGGGTGCTGTCCCGCTGGCGTCTCCAATGTCCGGCATTCATTGAAGCCTTCCGCACACCCTTCGAATCCCCCTATAGTACCCCAATGCCCATTCGTCAGCTTTCCGAAACGATGATCAACCAGATCGCCGCCGGCGAAGTCATCGAGCGTCCGGCGAGCGTGGTGAAGGAACTGGTCGAAAACGCGCTCGACGCCGGCGCCTCCCGCGTCGAGGTCGTCACTGCCGGCGGCGGGCTGAACCTGATCCGCGTCACCGATGACGGCTCCGGTATCCCCGAACAGGAACTGGCGCTGGCCATTGCGCGCCACTGCACCTCGAAACTTGCCGACAACATTCACGATATCCGCTCGCTCGGGTTCCGTGGCGAGGCATTGCCGTCAATTGGTTCGGTGTCGCGACTGTCGGTTCGCTCGCGCACGGCCGCAGGCGACGCTGCAGCCGAGATCGCCATCGAAGGCGGCCGCGTTTCGGCGGTCAAACCGGCGGCGGCCAACCGCGGCACCACGGTCGAGGTGCGCGACCTGTTCTTCGCCACGCCGGCCCGGCTCAAGTTCATGAAGGGCGAGCGCGCCGAAAGCTCCGCCACCAGCGACGTGCTCAAGCGCATCGCCATCGCCTTCCCCGCCGTGCGCTTCACGCTGGCCGGCTCGGACCGCTCGACGCTGGAATTGCCGGCGACCGACGACACGGCGGAAGGCAGCCTGCGCCGCGTCGCGCAAGTCATGGGCGCCGAGTTTCCCGACAATTCCATCGCTATCGACGCCAGCCGTGACGGCGTGCATCTGACCGGCCATGTCTCGATCCCCTCCTTTACCCGCGCCAACGCGCTGCAGCAATATGCCTATGTCAACGGCCGTCCGGTGCGCGACAAGCTGATTGCCGGCGCCATCCGCGGCGCCTTCGCCGATGTGCTGCCGCGCGACCGGCACGCGGTGACCGTGCTGTTCCTGACGCTCGATCCGGCGACCGTCGACGTCAACGTCCACCCAGCCAAGGCCGATGTGCGCTTTCGCGACCCCGGCCTGGTGCGCGGGCTGATCGTCGGCGCCATTCGCGAGGCGCTGGCCAATGCCGGCATCCGCGCCGCCACCAGCGGGGCCGCCGGGATGGTGGCGGCGTTCCGGCCGGGAGCCGCCTCCTACGCCCATGCGGGTCCTGCCAACGGTCATCGCAGTTATGACGCGGCCTACCGGGCCTCGGGCTTTTCGGGCTTTGACCGCTCGCCACAGCGGCCGCTGGATATGGGATTTGACGGCGCCGGCTTCCGCGAAAACGACCAGGCTGCATTCGACGCCGGTCCGCTCGCCAGCGCCGATGCGCGTGCCGGCTTAGCCGAGCCGGCCGAGACGCTGCTCGGCACCGCGCTGGGCGCCGCCCGCGCGCAGGTCCACGAGAACTACATCGTCGCCCAGACCAGGGATTCGCTTGTCATCGTCGACCAGCACGCGGCGCATGAGCGGCTGGTCTACGAGGCGCTGAAGAATGCCCTGCACTCGCGCGCGGTGCCCTCGCAGATGCTGCTTCTGCCGGAGATCGTCGACCTGCCGGAGGAGGACGCCGAGCGGCTGGCCATGCATTCCGAAACGCTGGCCCGGTTCGGCCTCGGCATTGAGCGTTTCGGTCCCGGCGCGGTGGCGGTGCGCGAGACGCCGTCGATGCTCGGCGAAACCAATGTCCAGCAATTGGTGCGTGATCTTGCCGACGAGATCGCCGACAACGACACGATCGAGACGCTGAAGGAACGACTGGACAAGATCGCCGCGACTATGGCCTGCCACGGCTCGGTCCGCTCCGGCCGCCTGCTCAAGCCTGAGGAGATGAACGCGCTGCTGCGCCAGATGGAAGCAACGCCGGGCTCCGGCACCTGCAACCACGGCCGCCCGACCTATATCGAACTCAAGCTCGCCGATATAGAGCGGTTGTTCGGAAGGCGGTGAGCACAAGCCAGGTCAGGGCACACGCTCAATTCACCAACAGGCGATAATCCTTGAACCTATGAGAGAAAACGTAATCCCTTGAGTAACCGGCGCTACCGCCGCGAAAATTCACGGAGATTATCTCGAAGCTTCTCCCAACCTGTTTTTGAACATTCATGTAGATGGGAGTCATCAGCATGCCGGCATCGCAATCGTCGTCATCGAAAGCGATCTCCTGAACGACCTTCTTTTTCTTCTTATCGATGACCCGCAGCTTATTCATGCAGACGAGAAAGCCCGCTTTCTCGTAGACCCCGGCAAATCTGTGGGTGGCTGTCTGCGCCCAGAAGGGAATCTCGACGGTGCCGTCAACCTTCGCCTCACCGGTATCGTCGAGGTTTGCGACCTTCTTCAGCGTGATCGGGAACTTGTCCGAGCCCTTGCTCCAAGTCCCTGTTGCGCCGCTTTCGCCAAGGTCGAGAGAAAACGGACATCCGGTGGTGCCAACGGGCGTTTTCGATCCCATGACCAGCACCCGGTCGAACTCCCTGTCGTCCGCAATCTCGCAAAGGAAGACGCTGGTGCCACTGATCTTGCCGTACACCGCTATCGGGCTTTGCTTCGCGTCGTGGAAATAGCTCCCCTCGACCGTAATCCCGCTGCCGAAACTGTCATATCTCTGCAGCGATAGGTGGACGGGGTTAGGTCCGATGGAGCCTTCGTAGTTTTCGACCTGATACCAGCCCGCGGCGGCTTTCCCGGTCAGCAGCAAAACGCAAAACATTGCCGATATGAACAGTCTTCCCATTCCGTCCCCCAGTGAAGGCAGCGTACCATAGCTGTCCTTCCTCTGGGTGTCTGCATTCTGATGGAAGCGGTTCCCGGTTTGAGTCCGAAAACAGCTCCAATCATTTGTTTTAACGCATCAAATTCACGACGATGACGCCGCCGAGCGCCAGCGCACCGCCGATTATGCCGAGCAGCGTCGGCACTTCGCCCAGCCAGAAGAAGCCGATCAGGGCTGACATGGGCGAGACCAGATAGAGGAAGTTCGAGGCGCGCGCTGCCGGGAGGCGCGACAGTGCGGTTGCCCATGCGGCATAGGCGATCAGGCTGGGCACGATGCCAAGAAAGATCACGGCGCCGATACCGGCCGTGTTGGCGGCAGCGGCCTGCGCAAAGCCGCTTGGCAGAAAGGGTGCCAGGCAAAGCGCGCCAAGGATCATGTTGGAGGCCGAAATGGTCAGCGGGTGATGGCGGGCAAAGAGCGGCTTCTGGACGATCGTGTTGACGGCCGAGCACAGCGCGGAGCCAAGAACCAGCAGCGCGCCGGTGTCGAAACTCAAGCCATTGCCGTCGGCCACGGCGATGATGCCGATGCCGGCGAAAGAAATCGCCGTGCCGAACCAGGCCCAGCTTGAGAAGCGCTCGCCCAGCAATGCCATTGCCATGATGGCGGTGAAGATCGGGCTGACATTGATGATGAAACCGGCGGCACCCGCCGACACGGTCAGTTCGCCGAAATTGAGCATGACAGTGTAGAGCGCGACGAAGATGGCGCCGCCAAAGACCAGGCGCCACACTTCGTCGAGCCTCGGCAGCGCCGGGCGCTTGACGGCAAGAAAGATCGCCGCCGGCACCGCGGCAATGGCAAAGCGCAGCGCACCGAGTTCCAGCGGCCCGAAAGCGGCGAGGCCGGCACGGATCGCGGGAAAGGCCGAGGCCCAGCCGACCACCGTCAACGCCACGGCGATGGCCGCCGTGGTGTCCATCCGCTGTGTCGGATTCGACGTGCTGGTCGTTGCGCTCATCTGCCTGTCCTCGGGTTCCCAGAGTGTTGAAAGGCAGAAAGCGCCTTTTCGGCGCCGTTGACAAACGATCAAATCGAGGATCACCTGTGACTATGGATCACAGCTCAGACACAATGGTGCCGCTCGAGACCCTGCGCGCCTTCGATGCGGCGGCGAGAACGGGGAGCTTTTCGGCCGCGGCCGAGAAGCTCAACATCACCCACGGCGCCGTCAGCCGGCAGATCGCCAAGCTGGAAGACTGGCTGGGCCTGAAAGTGTTCGACCGCGGGGCCCGCGGCGTCTCGCTGACCATCGAGGGCAACCGCCTGCATCTGCGCACGGCGGAAGCCTTTGCGCTGATCTCCAGCCATTCCGACCGCTGGGTCGAGCCGCGCGGCACCGCCGTGGTGCGGCTGACCTCGATACCCTCCGTCAGCGGGCTGTGGCTGATGCCACGCATGGCGGCGCTGGAGAACAATCCCACCAAGCTGCGCATCGTCCTCGACGTCGACATCCGCCAGGCCGACCTTGCCGATGAAGGCATCGACCTGTCGGTCCGCTGCGGCCGCGGCGGCATTCCGGGCCGCATCTCGGTGAAGCTGTTCGAGGAACATGTCTTTCCCGTCGCCGCGCCCGGCCTTGCCCGCGAGATCGGCCGCGGCGACCCGGCCCGGCTGCTGAGGTTTCCACTGATCAACGATTCCGACGCCTCCGGCTGGCGTGCCTGGTTTGCCGCGCAAGGGATGGACTACCGCCCGCGCCCGCAGGACCGCCGCTTCGAGGACTATAATCTGGTGCTCGACGCTGCCGCCTATGGGCTCGGCATCGCGCTGGCGCGGCCGCCATTGACCCGACATCAGCTGGAGGCAGGCCGCATCGTCGCCGTCGACGAGCGCACGGCGCTGAACCCGGTGTCGTACTGGCTGGACCGGCCGCTGGGGCGGCCGCGTACGGCTGCCGCCGAACTTTCACGCCGTATCGCTGTCGAGGCGGGGCTGGCGATGGACAAGATGGAAGCTTTCCTCGAAGCCGAGCGATAGCGGCGATCGTTCGGTGCTCAGCGAAGCACCAGCAGGGCTAGACCGACAATGGCGACGGCCAGAAACCCGGTTGCCAGCGCCATCAGACCGACACGCGTCTGCTGTCGGCCTTCCGGCTGGGCCGCATCATTCGGCCCAGACGTCGCCTGCTCCCGCTTCATTGGCATATCGGTGGTGGCAGCGCGGCGCTGCGGCGAAACCACGGGTGCGAGAAGCGCAAACCAGGGCAGTCCTGCGGGCTTTGCGGCAGCGCCATCTTCGGCCCTTGCCGGCGGCAGCGGCAGACCGCGCTGTGCATCGTCGTTCGCTGGCGTCGCCTTGCCTATCGCAGCGGTTGTCGGCCCGGTATCGTCGGGCGTGGCGTCACTAGGCTCGGCAAGGGCCAGATAGGCCTGGAGGATCTCGGCAGAACCCGTCTGCTGCCCCTTTGCCGTTGCCGCGGACAACAGCGCCTGCAGCGCCGGCGCCGCTGCCGGCTGCAAAGGCGCGCCGGACGGCGTCGGCGGCTGCACCACCGCCTTTATAAGTGCTGCTTTCGCCGGATCGGCCTTCGCCGACGGCAACGCTGCCAACATCATGGCCTCACGCAGCAGCGCGGTCAGGCGGGCGGATGAAATGTCCATACCGGTCCCATAAGAATGGTTTGGAGCGACAATAGCGCCTCAGCATTGCGTCAAGCTTGACCTTGCCGGCAATTTATGGCGATGAAATCAGCATGAACCTTGGCACCACTCCATGATGAACCGCTTCGAAGGCCCCGGCGGCAAGGAAGCCCGTATCCGCTATCTCGACGGCGACTTCCAGGTCACCAGCCCCGGCGCCTTCGTGCGCTGCGCGGTGACCGGCGAGAGCATTCCGCTGGACGAGCTCAAATATTGGAGCGTCGCCAGGCAGGAGCCCTATGTCAGCGCCGCCGCCTCGCTGCGCCGCGAGATCGAGATGCATCCGGACCTGCGCAGCCGGCGCTGACACCATTAGAACCCTAGGCGGGACAACCGGAAAGCATTTCCGGCTAACGTTCTTGTCCGGGCATTAGCCGGCGCTTGTATATCGATACTATTGGTGATTGACTTGTCCCCAGGGCTGAGTGGGGGAAAAATATGCCAAATTTTGCGAAAGACGACATAACCGCCAGTAGCAATCAAAATGGGTCCAAAAGCAACACTGCGCAATCATCACAAAAGCCTAACGGCAAAGTAAGAGAATACACCGCGTCCGAAAAGATTGCCATAGAAGCACTAAATCGGCACGACAAAAATATAGATCACATTGAGCCGTACGATGAGATAGAAAACTTTGGAAATTCGACTCTAGTATTAGCAGAAGTTTTTTGGCCTCCGGCCGTTGGCAAGAAGGATTTTGATGGACCATATGAATATCAGGTTGTGGTGAGGAATGGCAGAGGCTCGGTCTACTCCGACTTCTCTCAAACTGTCCGAGAGGGATCGAAGCAAGCAGAAATAATTTCCAGGCTGGCTTCACCCGACGTGGAGACGGCAATCCTAACGTTTATCCTGGTCCTCGCATACATCTGCCTTGTTGGGTTGAAACTAGCCACACCAGAGGCCTCACAGGCCTTAGGTACAGCGCTATCAACCGTACTAGGGTTTTGGTTTGGCAGACAAACAAAGTCAGTCTAGCCTTCCGCCACCAACTCATTTGCGGATCGAGTCCGATATGGTTTGCTTGTCGAACACCATCAGCCATTCAGCTTGCGCTGTCTCCAGGCATCCAGCGTCTCGTCGATGATGCGCTCCGGCACAGTGTCGAGTTCGAACGTGGCGTCGATCTCCAGCACGGCGAGTTCAGCGAGGAAATTGGCCGGGGCAGCGCCATGGCGCAGCCGGGCGGCGTCCTTGGCGGTGGTGACGAGGCCCAGTCCATCGCGGCGCGCGGTTGCCGCCAGTTCCGCGAGCTCATCAGGGGCATAGAAGTGATGGTCCGGAAACGACCGGGTCAGCGCCACTTCCGCACCGGTGCCGCGCAGCGTCTCGAAGAATTTTTCGGGATGGCCGATGCCGGCAAAGGCGAGGAACCGCCGGCCGGCGAACCGCTCCTTGCCGCCCGGTTCAGCATGCGCCTCGAAGATCGGCCGGCCGGCGCGCGCCGCCTGGCGCACGACCTGGTCGGCGGCGGTGCCCTCGCCCATCTTCAACAGCCCATCGGTGAACACCAGTTGGTCGACGACGTTGGCGCGCAGCGGCCCACCCGGAATGACGCGGCCATTGCCGATGCCGTAGCGGGCGTCGACGACGACCAGCGCATAATCAATATGGATGCGCGCGCTCTGAAAACCGTCATCCATGATCAGGAAATCGCAGCCATGGGCTTCCATGAGCAGCTTGGCGCCGGCGGCGCGGTTCGGGCTTACCGCAACCGGCGCATGCTCGGCCAGAAGCAGCGGCTCGTCGCCGACATGCTTGGCGGCGTCGTGACTGGCATCGACAACATGCGGCTGCGCAAACAAGCCGCCATGGCCGCGCGACAGGAATCCGGGATTGAGCTGCATGCGCCTGGCCTGCTTGGCCAGCGCGATGGCGACCGGCGTCTTGCCGCTGCCGCCGACGGTGAAGTTGCCGACGCAAAGCACTGGTGCGTCGATCTTTTCACGTACCGCCCGGTGCATACGGCGGCCGGCGACCATGCCATAAATCGCTGATAGCGGCGACAGCGCAAAGACCCGCCAGTCCGGCGCTTCCCACCAGAAAGGTGGTGCTTCGGACGCCACCTATCGCCCGTCGGCGCCCTTCAGGCGCGACTTGACGATCAATGGCTGGATATAAGGCTCGAGCGACTTCAGCGTGTGCGCCAGCGCACCGCGCATCTGGTCGACTGTGGCGGCACCGGCCGCCATCATCTCATGGCGCGCAACTTCATTGCTCAGCAGGAAATTGACGGCGCCGGCCAGCATGTCGCGGTCGCGCACCAGCTTGGCGCCGCCGCTGTCGAGCAGGCGCTGATAGGCCTCGCGAAAATTCTGGACGTTGCGGCCGGCCAGCACAGCGGTGTCGAGCATGGCCGGCTCCAGCGGGTTCTGGCCGCCTTCCGAGGTCAGCGAGCGGCCGACAAAGGCGATTTCCGTCAGCCGGAGATAAAGCCCCATCTCGCCGATCGTATCGCCAAGGAGGATATCGGTGTCGGCGGTGATCCGGTCGCCCTTGCTGCGCCGCGCCAGCTTCAGGCCCATGCCGGAAATCTGTGCGGCCAGCGCTTCGGCGCGGTCGGGATGGCGCGGGACGATAATCGTCAGCAGGCCATGGTGGCGCTTGTAGAGCGTGGCGTGGACTTCCGCCGCGACCACCTCCTCGCCGTCATGGGTCGAAATTGCCGCCCAGGTCGGGCGGCCGGCGATCTGGCGCTTCAGCGTCGCCAGCGCCCGTTCGTCGACGGGCGGCGGCAAGGTGTCGACCTTGAGGTTGCCGGACACGGTGACCGGCCGGGCGCCAAGCGCGCGAAACCGTTCGCCGTCGACATCCGACTGGGCAACGACATGTGCAAGGTTCTCGAACAGCGCCTCGGCGATGTTGGCGCGCTTCTTCCAGGATTTGAACGAACGGTCGGAGAGCCGGCCGTTGACCAGCACCTGCGGCACGTGGCGGGCGCCGAGCTCGAGGATCGTCATCGGCCATATCTCGGATTCGGCGATGATAGCCAGGTCCGGCCGCCAGTGATCGAGAAAGCGGCTGACGGCCGGCTTGAGGTCGAGCGGAACATATTGGTGGATGATGCGGTCGCCCAGCCGTTCGTCGGCAACCTGCGCCGAGGTCACTGTTCCCGTCGTCAGCACGATGTTGACACCGTAGTCGAGGATGCTTTGCACCAGCGGCACGACCGCAAGGGTCTCGCCGACGCTTGCCGCATGGATCCAGATCACCGGCCCTTCGGGGCGCGGCCGCCCGGCAACGCCGTAGCGCTCACGGCTGCGGCTGCGGTCTTCCTTGCCCTGCGATGTGCGCCAGGCGACATAGGGACCCATCAGCGGATAGGCGGCTGCACCGGCAAGGCGGTAGGCCGCCAGGAAGGCGCGCGCCCAGCCGACACTCATGGCCTGCCGTCCACGAGCCGATAGGCCTCGGCGGTCGCGGCATTGAGCGCGGCCGTGACTTCCTGGCGCTTGCGCTCCATTTCGGCCTCGTCGGCGTTGGCCGGCACGAAAACCGGCGTTCCGATGACGATCGAGGAGCGGCCGAACGGCAGGTTGATGGTGGTCTTGTCCCAACTCCTTTCCAGCACCTTGCGGCGGCTGGTGGCGATGGCGGCAGGCATGATCGGCCGGCCGGAAAGGCGTGCCAGCAGAACGATACCAAGCCCCGCGTCGCGCGGCGTGCCGTGGGGAATGTCGGCGATCATGGCGACGTTCTTGCCGGCGACGAGTGACTTTTTCAGGGCGATGAGCGCCTTGGCGCCGCCCTTGTCGAGATGCTTCGTGCTTTCACGCCCGCCGGAGCCGCGCACCGCCTCGATGCCGAATTTTTCGATCATCAGCGCGTTGAGTTCGGCGTCGGCGCTGCGCGAGACCATGGCGACCAGCGGCCGTCCCTTGGGATAATAGGCTGGGGTCAGCAGATGCTGGCCATGCCAGAGCGCGATGATGCCGGGTTCGAATTCGGCGTAGTCGCCGCCTGAAAATTTAGCCGAGCCTTCGACCACGCGGTTGGTCAGGCGCACCAGGCGTACGAACTGGGCGAGCAGGCTGACGATCATGCTCTTGACGATTCGCGACTGCGCCAACGGCTCGCGGATCTTGCGCCAGAATGTCTTCGAACTGCCGCCGCGTCTTCTTCGGACCGCGGCGCCGGTGGGCTGCCCTTTCACCGCTTCATGCTCCATCGCTGTCAACCGGCGGCCTTGCTTTCAGGGTCGAGCAGCCGGTGCAGATGGACGACGAAATAGCGCATATGGGCATTGTCCACGCTGGCTTGCGCCTTGGCCTTCCACGCGGTGTGCGCGGTTTGATAGTCCGGATAAACGCCAACGATGTCGAGCGCGTCGAGATCGCGGAACTCGGTGCCTCCCAGCTTCTTCAGCTCGCCGCCGAACACCAGGTGCAAAAGCTGTTTCTTTCCGTCTTCCGCGGCCATTTCGGTCCTTCACATATTGTGAGTTTGCGACAGGTCTAGCCCAAAGCTGCCCACTTTGGAACCTTCGATCACGCTTCCGTATCGGCAATGACGCCGGCAAGCACGGTCAGCAACTGCCCGCTGCCGGCGACCAGCGCGCCGTGACGGATGATCTCCCCGGCATAAAGCGGCGCGCGGCCATGGCCGTCGAGCACGGCGCCGCCAGCCTCGCGCAAGATGAGATCGGCGGCGGCGATATCCCAGTCATGCGCGTTGGGCTTGACGAAGGTGGCGTCGAGCGTGCCGTTGGCGACCATCGCCAGCCGGTAGGCGAGCGAGGGAATGTGCGCCGCCCGCCGCACCCGGCCCTGCCATTGCGGCGGCATCAGGTCGATCAACTGCTTCAGCCCGCCGATCTCGACCGTCTCGCCCAACTGGCGCACGGCAATCGGCTTGCCGTTGCAGAAAGCTCCATGGCCAGGCAACGCCCAATAGGTTTCGCCCTTGGCCGGACATTCGAGCACACCGGTGAGCGTGCGGCCATTCTCGACCACCGCGACGCTGACGCACCACGAGCGCAGGCCTTCGAGGAAGCCGCGGGTGCCGTCTATGGGGTCGACGACAAAGGTGCGCCGCGCCAGAAGCCGCGCCGGATCGTCAGTCGTTTCCTCTGATAGCCAGCCATAGTCCGGCCGCGCCGCAAGCAGGGTCTCGCGCAGATAGGCGTCTGCCGCGTGGTCGGCTTCGCTGACCGGCGAGGTGCCGCCCTTCATCCACACTTGCGGGTTCTTGCCGAAATAGCGCATGGCGATCGCGCCCGCCTCGCGGGCGGCGTCGCGCAGCAGATCGAGGTCGTCCGAGGCCCCGGCCGATATGACCGGGTCACGCTCCGGCAAGGGTCATTCCTTCGATCAGCAGCGTCGGTGCGGCGGTGCCGAAATCGCGGTCAAGATCGCTCGCCGGCACCATGTTGAGGAACATCGTCTTCAAATTGGAGGCGATGGTCACCTCGGCCACCGGATAGGCAAGCTCACCATTGTCGATCCAGAAGCCGGATGCGCCACGGCTGTATTCGCCGGTCACCATGTCGACGCCCTGGCCGAACACTTCGGTGACATAAAAGCCGGATTTCAGCGACCTGATCAGGTCTTCCGGCGTCCTGTCGCCCGGCTCGATGGCGAGATTGGTCGAAGACGGCGATACCGACGAGCCGCTGCGCGCGCCGCGTCCGTTGGTGGTCAGCCCCAATTCCCGCGCGGCGGACGTCGACAGGAACCAGTGCTTCAGCACGCCGTTCTCGACCATCAACAGCTTTTCGCCCTCGACGCCTTCGCCGTCGAACGGGCGCGAGGCCTGGCCGCGACGCCGTAGCGGCTCGTCGGTGACGGTGATGGCAGCCGACGCAACCTGCTTGCCCATCATCTCGCGCAAGAAACTGGTCTTGCGCGCCACCGAAGCGCCGTTGATGGCGCCGGCGAGATGGCCGGCAATGCCGCGCGCGACGCGCGGATCGAACACAACGTTGACCGGACCGGTCGCCGCCTTGCGGGCGCCGAGGCGGCGCACGGCGCGCTCGCCGGCCTTGCGGCCGATCAGCTCCGGCGCGTCGAGATCGGAAAAATGCTGGTTCGAGGAGTATTCGTAGTCGCGCTCCATGCCGGTGCCTTCGCCCGCAATAACGCTGGCCGAACGCGAAAAGCGCGATGCGACATAGTGGCCGACGAAGCCGTTCGACGTGGCCAGCACCAGCCCGCCGAGGCCGGCGCTGGCGCCGCTGCCGGCCGAATTGGTGACGCCCTTGACTGCAAGGGCCGCTTCCTCGGCGGCAAGGGCCGCTTCCTTCAACTGATCGGCCGAAACCTCGGTGGCGTCGAACAGATCGAGGTCGCGCACCTTGCCGACCAGCAAAGCCGGATCGGCGAGACCCTGATAGGGGTCCTCGGGCGAGACTTTGGCCATGGCCACGGCGCGTTCAGCCAGCGCCTTGGGGTCCGATGCCGCCGTCGCCGAGACGCTCGCCACCCGGTTGCCGACGAAGACGCGCAGCGAGACATCGTCGCCCTCGGACGCCTCAGTGTTCTCGACCTTTCCCAGCCGCACCGACACGCCGATCGAGCGGCCGCGCACGGCAACCGCGTCGGCGGCGTCGGCGCCGGCCCGCTTGGCAGCCTCGACCAGTGCCGCGACGCGGTCGGTCAATTTCGCTGCCTCTGATGTATCGGTCATGCGCGTGGTCCTGGCTGAAGCCGCGCCGGGCGGTAGCGGCTGCTGCACCATCTATTGTCCCAATGCGGCTTGTGCAATGGCGCACGGGCAATTGTCCCGCTGCGGCATAGCGCCCAAGCGGCCCGCAAAGCCCATCCGCGGCGGCGCCACAGACGCGCGGCTTGACCGGTTTGTGAGTTTAACCGAGGCCGATTTCCGTCAAGGAGTGGCGGCTGGCGTCCAGATCACGTCATCGATCCTCGTCGCGCCCGTTGCCAGCATCACCAGCCGGTCGAAGCCAAGCGCCGAGCCGCTGGCTTGCGGCATGATGGCGAGGGCGGCGAGAAAATCCTCATCCAGCGGATAGCGCTCGCCATAGACGCGCTCCTTCTCGTCCATCTCGGCGGCAAAGCGCCGGCGCTGCTCGGCCGGATCGGTCAGTTCGCCAAAAGCATTGGCGAGCTCGACGCCGCAGCAATAGAGCTCGAAGCGCTCGGCCACGCGTTGGTCCTCCGCACTCGGCCGGGCCAAGGCGGCCTCGGAGATCGGATAGCCATAGAGGATTGTGGCCCGCCCCTGCCCCAGCATCGGTTCGACCTTCTCGACCATCACGCGGCTGAACAAATCGGCCCAGTTGTCATCGTCGGCCGTGCGCAGGCCGGCCTTGACCAGAGCATCATGAAGTGCGGCGCGGTCTGTGCCGCCATCGGCAGAAACGGTGGCAAGAAGATCGATGCCGGCGTAACGCGCAAAAGCTTCCGCCACGCTCACGCGTTCCGGCTCGGCGAACGGATCGGCCTCGCGGCCGCGAAAGCGGAAGGTTTTGGCGCCGGCCCGCTCAGCCGCGAGCTTCAGCAGTTCGGCGCAATCGGCCATCAGGCTCTCATAGGTTTCGCCGACCCGGTACCATTCGAGCATGGTGAACTCCGGGTGATGCAAAGGACCGCGCTCGCGGTTGCGCCAGACGGCGCCCAGGCTGAAGATGCGCCGTTCGCCGGCGGCCAGCAGCTTCTTGCAGGCGAACTCCGGCGAGGTGTGGAGATAAAGCGGCCGGCGCGCGCCGCCGGCGCCGATCGCCTCGGTGGCGAAGGCTGAGAGATGCGCCTCGTTGCCGGGCGAAATCTGCAATGCCGCCGTCTCGACCTCGATGAAGTCGCGCTCGCCAAACCAGCCGCGCATGGCGGCAGCTATGGCGTTGCGGGCCATCAGCCGCGGCCGGCGGTCGGCGTGAACATCCGGCGTCCACCAGGGCGAAGCGCCAGTCATGGGTTTGCAGGGCAACGGAATTGCTGACAGGGCTGGCGGTTCGGGCCAAGATGCGCTACGGCGACGGCTCTCGCAGCCGATTTGCGCCGAACGATCGTTTCAGGCCAACGAAGTCTAGGATTGAAAACCGTGGTGAAGGTCATCGCCAGTTCGCTCCGTAAAGGCAATGTCGTCGACAAAGACGGCAAGCTTTACGTCATCCTCTTTGCCGAAAACATCCACCCTGGCAAGGGTACGCCGGTCACCCAGCTCGACATGCGCCGCATCTCCGACGGGGTGAAGGTTTCGGAGCGCTACCGCACCACCGAGCAGGTCGAGCGCGCCTATGTCGAGGAGCGCGAGCACACCTTCCTCTACGCCGACGCCGAGGGCTATCACTTCATGAACCCGGAAAGCTACGACCAGGTCGCGGTGCCGGAAAGCGTGGTCGGCGACATGGCGCCCTACCTGCTCGAAGGCATGGCGGTGCAGATCTCGCAGTTCAACGGCATCGCCATAGCCCTGGTGCTGCCGCAGCGCGCTACTTTCGAAGTGGTCGAGACGGAGCCGACGACCAAAGGCCAGACGGCGTCCTCGTCCTACAAGCCGGCCGTGCTTTCCAACGGCGTGCGCACGCTGGTGCCGCCGCACATCGCGCCGGGCACCCGCGTGGTGGTGATGACGGCTGACGGTGCTTATGTGGAGCGGGCGAAGGACTGACGCGCGAGCGCTTCCGTCCTGGTTGATCCGTTGCATTGCCTTCTGCGGCCGCTGGCTCGATAGTCCTGCCGATGTGGCAGACCTTTGTGACCTACTGGCCTCTGATCCTTGTGATCATTCCGATGCTGATGGCCGCCATCGGCATCGTCCACGCAATCATGACCAAGGAAGACGTGCGCGCCGCCACCGGCTGGGTCGGCGTGATGATCTTGTCGCCATTCCTTGGCGCGATCATCTATGCCATTGCCGGCATCAACCGCATCCGCCGCGCCACGATCAGCGCCATGCGGCCCGTCGCCGGTGAAGCCGAGACAGCCAAACACGACCACGACATTGCGCTCGAAACACTCATCTCAGCCGAATTCGGCCAGCGCTTTGCCGGCCTGAAGACGCTAGGCGACAGGGTGGCGCGGCGCGCACTGACGTCGGCAAACGCGATCACGATCCTCAGGACCGGCGACGAAGCTTACGCAGCAATGTGCCGGGCGATAGACAGTGCACAGCGCAGCATTCTGCTCGAGACCTACATCTTCGACAATGACGAGATCGGACGACGTTTTGTCGGATCGCTGGCCGGCGCGGTCCGGCGCGGTGTGACGGTTCGCGTGCTGATCGATGCGGTCGGCGTGCGCTATTCCGTGCCCAGCATCCTTGGGACACTCCGGGAAGCCGGCGTCACCGTCGATCTCTTCAACGGCAACATCGTCATGGGCCTGAGACTTCCCTATGCGAATTTGAGGACGCACAGGAAAATCCTGATCGTCGACGGTGTGGTGGCGTTCACGGGAGGCATGAACATCCGCAAGGGATTTTCGGCCGAATTCGCCGGCAGCGCCAGTTCGGCGGATACGCATTTCCAGGTCACGGGGCCGGTCGTGGCCGACCTGTTCGCGGTTGCCGCCGAAGACTGGCGTTTTGCCGGCAACGAGGCCCTCAAGGACGAGGTCTGGCACGTGGAAAAGCCCTCGCCGCCTCCCGGTCAGCCGATCCTGGTGCGGGCGGTGGCGTCGGGGCCGGACGCCAGCATCGAAACCAACCACAAATTGCTGACGGGGGCATTTTCCGTCGCCCGCAAATCGATCCGCATCATGTCGCCCTATTTCCTGCCGGACCGGGAATTTGTCAGCGCGCTGGTCACGGCTGCCCGGCGCGGCGTCGAGATCGACATCGTCGTGCCCGCGGTCAACAATCTCTTCCTGGTCGGCCGCGCCATGACGGCGCAGTACGACCAGGTGCTGAAGCACTATTGCCGCGTCTGGCGTCATGAAGGGTCATTCGACCATTCGAAGCTGTTGTCGGTCGATGGCGTCTGGGCCTATGTCGGCTCTTCCAACCTCGACGCCCGGTCGCTGCGGCTGAATTTCGAAATCGACCTGGAGGTGCTGGATACCGGCTTTGCCGCCGAGATCGAAGGGCGCATCGGAGCGGCAATCGCTTCCGCCAAACCCGTCACGCTCGCAACCTTGAAAGCGCGGCCATTTCTCATCCGGGTTTTTGACCGGTTGTTATGGCTGGGATCGCCCTATCTCTAATGCATACCGCCTCGAAGTGGTCCCGGTTGTGAGAGAACGATATGCATAGAACAAAGAATCAGGACATCGAATAGTAGGCCTATGGACATAAACGGACGCAGCCTTCCTGAAACCGTGCTCCTGTCGATCCGCGGCAGGAAAGCGCGCAATGCGAACGCGACGCCGCGCAAGCACATTGAAGGGGCCCAGATGGTGGTCGCCTCCTACAACGTCCACAAATGCATCGGCACCGACCGCAGGTTCGACCCCGAACGGACCGCCCGCGTCATCCGCGAGATCGGCCCCGACGTCATCGCGCTGCAGGAAGCCGACAACCGATTCGGCGACCGCGCCGGGCTGCTCGATCTTGCCCGGATCGAACACGAAACCGGGCTGGTGCCGGTGCCGGTTTCCGGAAGCGGCAAGGGCCATGGCTGGCGCGGCAACGTGCTTTTGTTCAAGCGCGGCACGGTGCGCGACGTCCATCAGATCAAGCTTCCGGGACTGGAGCCCCGCGGCGCGCTGGTTGCCGAGATCGACCTCGACGAAACGCGCACTCTGCGCGTCATCGCCGCGCATCTCGGCCTGTTGCGCCGCTCGCGCTCGGAGCAGGCCCGCGTCGTGCTCGACATCATGAGCAACCAGGATGAAAGGCCGACCTTGCTGCTCGGCGACCTCAACGAATGGCGGCTGGGCAACCGCTCGGCGCTCAAGACGCTGCACGCCACCTTTGGTTTCACGCCGGCGGCGGTGCCGACTTTCCCCTCAGGCCTGCCGGTACTGGCGCTCGACCGGATCATGGCCAACCGGCACGGCATGGTCTCGTCGGTGGAAGCTCATGATACGCCGCTGTCGCGGGTTGCGTCGGATCATTTGCCGCTGACGGCGTTTGTCAGCCTCTAACTCATCCGTCCCGCAGCCATACCAGCATCTCACCGGGTTCACGGTTGTCCCAGGCAAAGTACGGGACGGCGGTGATTTTCGTTTCGCTCACCGCGGGCGGATCGGTGCGATAGAGCCCGGTTTCCCAGTTTTCCTGGGCTTCCTTGCTGGCAAGTGCCGAAAGCGTGACGATGCCGCCGAGCAGGTTCGGCTCGGCATGCGCCTCGATTTTTGCCGTTCGCGGCAGAGCGATCCGATGCAACTGGCCGGGATTGTCGGTCTCCTCGACGCAATAGATCAGCGGACCGCGCGCAAGTGCGACGCGGCCGATGTCCTGACGCACCTCCGGATTGGCGAACAGACGGGCGATCGACATTTCGAGATCGAGTTCGACCCGGTCGCCCTGGCGCCACTCGCGCCGGATCGCGGCATAGCCGTCGCTGGTGATGCCGTCCAGATCGACCGCGGCGCCGTTGATCTTGAGCGCCGCCTTGCCGCACCAGGAGGGGACGCGCAGGTGCAAGGTGAACTCGACCGGCGCTTCGGCTTCGATCCGGATCGAGACCGCGCCATCCCAAGGATAATTGCTGGTCTGAATCAGACTGACCGCCCGGTTCGATATATCGAAGCGCGCGGTGCTGTCGCCGTAGAGATGAACGGCCAGCGCATCATCCGACAGGGAGTAGAAATAGCTGCCGATGGAGGCGACCATGCGGCCGATATTGGGCGGGCAACAGGGGCAGCGATGCCATTTCCAGCGATTGTGCCTGCCCCGGCTCTCCAACGGGTTCTCGTAGAAGAACAGCGAGCCGTCGAGCGACAGGCCGGAGATCGAGCCGTTGTAGAGTGCCCGCTCCATCATGTCGGCGTAGCGGGCGTTGGGACCCATGCCGAGCATGCGGCTGGCCCAGAACACGAGGCCGACCGAGGCACAGGTCTCGGCATAGGCGGTTTCGTTGGGCAGGTCGTAGTCGCTGGTAAAGCCCTCATTGTGCGCCGATGGCCCGAGGCCGCCGGTGACATAGAGGTTCTTGGTGGTGAGATCGTTCCAGAGCCGGTCGAGCGCTACCCTGAGCGTATCGTCGCCATATTCGGTGGCGATGTCGGCCATGCCGGAATAGAGGTACATCGCCCTGACCGCATGGCCGACGACCTTGTCCTGCTCGCGCACCGGCTTGTGCGACTGGTTGTACTCATAAGTCTTGAAATGATAGGCCTTCGGGTCGGCGCCGCGCGCACGCGCCTCCTCGTCGAAATAATGCGGCTGTTGCCCGCGCTGGTCGATGAAATACCTGGCCAGGTCCATGTATTTCTGCTCGCCGGTCGCCCGCGCCAGCTTGACCAGCGCCAGCTCGATCTCCTCATGGCCGCAATAGCCCTTCTTCTTGCCCGGCTCCGGACCGAAGGTGTCGGCGATATGGTCGACATAGCGGCACATGATATCCAGCAGCTTGCGCTTGCCGGTGGCCTGGTAGTAGGCGACCGCGCCTTCGATCAGATGGCCGGCGCAATAGAGCTCGTGGCAATCGCGCAGATTGGTCCAGCGCTTCCCGGGCTGGATGCGCTGGTACCAGCTGGAGAGATAACCGTCTTCCTGCTGCAGTCTGCCGTAGAGGTCGATGACGGCATCGATCTTCGTCTCGAGTGCCGCGTTCTTGCGCCGGTAGAGCGAATAGGCCGCGGTCTCGATGGTCTTGCCCCAATCGGAGTCCCAGAACATCTGCGTCGTCACCGTCGAGCCGGTGAAGCCGGGGCTGGCCGCCTCGTCGGGCGACGGCGAATGGAACGGAATGACGACGCCCGGCGAGGGCCGGTCCGGGTCGATCTGCTCCAGCATGCGCGCCTCGACGCAGCGCTCGTACAGGATGTCGGCGGTGCGCGACGCCACGGCATCGACGCGGTCGCCCCAGAAGCCGCGGACATCGACCTGCGGCACCGGCAGTGGGCGGAAGGCGAGTTTGCCGGGCTTGGCGGATGGTTTGGCGGTCATCGTGTCACTCCGTTGGATATTGGTCATTTCACGGCGGGTCATTTCACCGCGCCGGCCATCAGGCCGCGGATGTAGAAGCGCTGCAGCAAGAGGAAGAGCACCAGGCACGGCACCATCATCACGGTGACGCCCGCCTGCACGGCGCCCCAGTCGATGGCGCCGAAGCGGCCCGACTGCAGCGCGGTCATCATGATCGGCAGCGTGAATTTGGACTGGTCGGTCATCAGCACCAGTGCGGCCAGGAATTCGTTCCAGGCGCCGAGGAAGGCGAACAGCGCGATGGTGACGATGCCCGGCCAGACCAGCGGCAGCATCACCTTCAGCAGCATGGTGACGTTGTTGGCGCCGTCCATGCGCGCGGCTTCCTCGATCTCGCGCGGCACCGCGTCGAAGGCGTTGCGCATCATGAAGATCGAGAACGGCAATTGCAGCGTGGTGTAGACCAGGACCAGCCCGGTCAGCGTGTTGTGCAGGCCGACCTTGGTCAGCACCAGGAAGATCGGCGTCAGGATCGACTGGAAGGGGATCATGATCGTCGACAGGATCACGATGAAGAGCACATCCTTCATGGGAAACCGAAAGCGCGAAAAGCCGTAGCCGGCCAGCACGCTGACGACGACCGACAGGATCACCGTCATCGAGGCGACATAGAGGCTGTTTTGCGCCGGCAGCCAGAGGCCGTCGCCAAAGGTGTCGAGCGTGCGGTAGTTCTCGACCGAAAAGCCTGTCGTCGGCCATGGCGGCAGCGGCGGCTGGCGCGCCTCCTGCGCCGGCTTGAAGGTCGACAGCACGGCCCAGACGATCGGCGCGATGAACAGCACTGAGGCGATCATGCCGGTCGAATGCTCGGCGATCCTGAGCCAGAGGCGGCTGCTGCGGCTTCTTGCCTGCGCCATCAGTCGATGCCCTCCGGCTTGCGCAGCAGCCACAGCTGGACCAGGCTGAGCGCCACCAATATGGCCAGCAGGATCATCGACAAAGCGGCGCCATAGCCGAGCTTGAACGAGACGAAGGACTGGTTGAAGATCCAGTAGACGGCGGTCAGCGTCTGGTTGCGCGGGCCGCCGCGCAGGATGATGTAGAACTGGTCGAAGGCGAGGATCGAGCCGGCGATCGACAGGATCAGCGCCAGCGCCAGCGTGCGGCGCATCAGCGGCAGGGTGATGGCGCGAAAGCGCGCGAACGGCCCTGCCCCGTCGATCATCGCGGCTTCCTGCAGATCGGTCGGGATCGACTGCAGGCCGGTCATCAGGATGATCATGGTGAAGCCCGCTACCTTCCAGACGACCATAGCGATGATCGACCAGAAGGCCGGCTGGAACGTCGCCAGCAGGTTGAACTTTTTCGCCGTCAGGCCGAAATCGTAGGCGGCCGGGCTGAACAGGCCGGAATCGACATTGAGCAGCCACGACCACAGCAGGCTGGCCGAGGCGAAGCCGACGACCGCCGGCATGAAGAAGGACGTCCGGTAAAAGCCGGTCAGCTGCCTGGGCTTTTCGATGAACAGCGCCAGCGGAAAGGCGACGGCGAAGATCACGATGGTGACGATCACGGTGTAGTAGGCGGTGAAGCTCAGCGCGTTCCAGAAGCGATTGTCGCGCAGGATCGCCCGGTAATTGTCGAAGCCGATGTAAAAATGCTCGCCCATCAGCGGCCAGTTGTGCAGCGACATCCACGCCGTCATGCCGAGTGGGATGATGAAGAATACGACGACCAGCGCCACTGCCGGCGCAACATAGAGCAGGCCGATCCACTGCCGGCGGCCGGCGCCGACCAGTTTTCTGGCGCGTGGCGGGGTGGTGGTGATGGCGGTCATACGTGGGCTCCGGGTGCGGTGATCTCCCTCCCCCTCGAGGGGAGGGTCCGGCCGCAGGCCGGGGTGGGGTCCTCCGCGCAGTGCGCCGACGAAAAAGAACGTCGAGCACTGCCGGAACGACCCCACCCGGACCTGTGGTCCGACCTCCCCTCGAGGGGGAGGTAGGGGCGGCGCTTACTTTTGCGGCGCCTGGTCGATGATCGACTGCATGGTCTCTTGTGCATTGGCGATGGCGCCATCGACGTCGTCGCCGAAGACGACCTCGTTGATCATCTGCGTCCACGGACCGTTGGCCGAGTTGATCAAATCGTTGAACACCACGGAATAGGGCGTGCGGCCCTTGGCCATGGCTTCGGCGGCGATCTGGTAGCGCGGATCGAGATCTTTCAGCGCCTCCTTGGCGATGTCGCCGCGCACCGGCAGGCTGCCGTATTTGGCCAGGATGGTCTGGCCTTCGAGCGAATAGGCGAAGTCGAGAAACTCCTTCACCACGGCGAGCTTCTTGGTGCCCTTGGTGACGACGAAATTGTCGCCGCCGGCAAACGAAGACCAGCCGCTGTCCTTGCCCGGCAGGAAGGTGACGCCATAGTCGATATCCGGATACTGCGTGTTGAGCGCGCCGATGGCGAAGGCGCCGGACGGCGAAATGCCGATATTGCCGGTGGCGAAGGCGGCAAAGAAATTGGCGCCGGTGTCGGTCTGCGCGCCGGCCGGCACCAGATCCTTCTTGACCATCGAGCGGTAGAGGTCGATGGCGCCACGCAGCTGCGGGCTGTCCAGCGTCGCCTTGGAGCCGTCCTCGCTCAAAATGTCGCCGCCAGAGGCCCAGATCAGCGGCGTGAAGGTGAAGATGTTGCAGCCGCCGCAATTGCCGGAGAAATAAAAGCCCTTGATGTCGCCGCCGAGCGCGTTGACCTTTTCGGCATCGGCCTCGATCTCGGCCCAGTTGGCCGGCCCCTTGTCGGGATCGAGCCCCGCCTGCTTGAACAGCTTCTTGTTCCAGATCAGCACCGAGGCGTCGGCCGAGAACGGCAGCCCGTAAATGTGGTCCTTGTAGGTGCCGGTCTTGACATGCGCCGGCGACAGGCTGGCGAAATAGGGCAGCGATTTCGCCCAGTCGGTGATGTCTTCGAGCTGGCCGGCGGCGGCAAAGGATGGCGTGTAGATCAGGTCGAGCGACAGTGCGTCGGGCGCCGTGCCGCCGGCGGCGGCGGCGCCATATTTCGGGATGATCTCGGCATTGGGAATGATGTCCAGCTTGACCTGGTTCTCATGGCCCTTGTTGAAGGCATCGACGATGCGCGGCATGAAGTTCGAGCCGTCGGCGCGAACCCAGATGTTGGCGGTGTCGGCAGCCATTGCAGGCAAGGCAATGATGCTCGCCGCGAGCGCGAACCCGGTAATCATGGTCTTCATGGTTTTCCTCCTCATGGTTTTTCTCCTCCTCCCTGTTGCGGCGCTCTTGGATCGCGCCGCGCGTTCTCCTAGCCGTCCGGTGGACGGCCGCATGACTGACGCACCACCAGCCGGCACGGCAGTTTTCGAATGCCCGGCGCGGCGGCTTGGCCGCCGACGAGCGATAGCAGTGTGAGGCCGGCCTCGCGGCCGAGCGCTGCCAGGTTCATGTCGACCGAGGTCAGCGGCGGGCGGGTTGCCTCCGCCACGATCTCCCAATTGTCGAAGCCGATGACGCCGACATCGCCGGGCACGCCAAGGCCGCGCTCGCGCAGCGCATCGATGACGCCGCGCGCGATCTGGTCGTTGCCGCAGAACACCGCATCGGGTTTCTCTCCCTTGTTGTTGAAGAGCGTTGGGCCGTCGAACAGCTTTCCGACGGCTTCATGCCCCCAGGCTTCCGACCACGAGCCGAGCAAGGGCTCGGTGACCGGCAGGCCGTGCGCGGCCAGCACATCGCGAAAAGCCTGTGCCCGCTCATTCACCACGGCAAAACTTTCGGGACCGCTGACATGGGCGATGCGCCGCCGCCCGAGCCGGCAAAGATGCTCGACCGCCAGCCGCGCGCCGCCGGCATCGTCGGAGACGAAGGCGATGGCATCGGGATCGGGCTGGCTGAAGGCGTAGATGACGGGCACGCCGAGATTGGCGAGGTCGACCGGCAGATGGCGGTCGATGCGCTTGCCGCTGGCGATGATGCCATCGATGCGCTTGTCCAGCATCGCCTCGACATGCAGCTGCGCCAGCCGCGGATCGTCCTCGACATTGCACATGAACACCGAAACGCCGGCATCGACCAGCGCATCGGAAATGCCCGACATGACCGGCAGCGAAAAGCGGCCATAGGTGTCGTTGGTCAACAGCCCGACGGTGAAGGAACGCCGCCGCAGCAGGCTCTGCGCCAGGCTGTTGGGGCGAAAACCGAGCCGCTGCGCCGTCTCGCGAATGCGCTGCCGCGTCTCGGCCGTCATCCGCCCCTGCCCGTTCAGCGCCTTCGAGGCGGTGGCCACACTGACACCAGCCATCGCCGCGACTTCACGCAGGGTGACGGGTTGTTTGGCGGCTGGTGGCGTGTCGGAGGGCATGGGTCGGGTGTCGGTCCTCGGTTTGGGAAAAGGTTTTCTCTTACTGGCCTTTGGCGTGTCGATATGGGTAGGTCGCGGATGCTGCGCGGGCTGGGAAAAGGTTTTCTCAAGGCGAGATTAGGATGAGAATTTGAGGATGGCAAGGGGGTGCGGCGGGTGGGCGACGATCAACGCGGTTGTTCGTCACAGCCGCTTTGCGCCAGAGGCTGTCATTGACGACCAGACGTTCTTGGGCTCCTCCATTCGCATCGCTGGTTCATTCTTTGTTCTTTGCCCAACGCGCGTAAGACGCTAAGGTCCGCGGATGAGCGTCATGCCGAAACCACCTGCCAAGAAAACCAGAGCAATAGTGTCGTCAAGCGCAAGCCAGCGCGACAATTTCGCTGAGCCGACCAAGCGCCTGATGGCCCAACGTGTTGGCTGGCTATGCTCCAATCCGGATTGCAGGAAACCTACAGTGGGACCGCAAAAAGGTGGTCCTGGCACCATGAACCTGGGAATCGCTGCGCACATAACGGCCGCGTCAGAGGGATTTGCACGTTACGACGCGCGTCTGACACGGGAAGAACGAAAAGCGCCGGAGAACGGAATTTGGCTATGCAGTGACCATGCCCACCAGATTGACCACGACGAAAAAGCGTTTCCTGTTGAATTGCTCCACAAATGGAAGCAGGAGGCGGAGGACCGGGCTTTTGAACAGCTGCTAACGGGTGGTCGCGCCCGTGTTGAGCCTATGGGCGGAGAACTCGCGGAGGCCCTTCAGTATCTTCGCCGGCATCTTGGTATTCCGCAGGGTGAGGACCTGACCTCCTCGATGGACAGGGCGCGTTCTGCCGCTGAACGTCACATTGAGACCTTTTCTCACCAGGGTCCCGCGCACGCCGTATCGCTTTCTTTGACGGCGGCCTCATCACGAGGAAAATCGTTCACCCACGTCGAAATGGCCGCAGCGCTACGGTCCTGTGGCATTTTGGACCTTGTAGGCGAACCGGGTCAGGGCAAGTCGACCACCTTAATCCAGCTCGGTTTCGAGCTACTGGAAAGCGGTCCCGTTCCGCTCTTGGTCCCGCTTGCCGAAGTCGGCCCGAGTGTGGACGACCTCTTTTCGTGGATGGCTAGTCGCCAGGCCTTTGCAGGCGTGCGATCCGAGGACCTGAAGTTTCTCGCAGCGCACGGCGAGTTGGCATTCCTATTGGATGGCTGGAACGAGGTGACACCGGCTGCCCGGCTGGCTCTCATGAAAACCCTTCGAGCCCTTCGCCGCGAATTCCCGCTTGTGGTCATTTGCATAACCACGCGCCCTCAGGCCGTGGCGGTGCCGTTTGTGGCGCGGACAATTCACATTGAAACCCTGTCCGACGATCAGCAGGAAGAGCTGGCCTCCCGACATGGAAGCGTTGGGCAGGATTTGCTTGACCGCGTCCGAAGAACTTCGGGCGTTCGGGACCTTGCCCGAGTGCCTTTTTATCTTCAGGCTCTCCTACAGGTGGGAGACACCGGTACCCTGACTACCACCAAAGAAGGCACGATTTCGCTGCTGGTGGCACAGCACGAGGGCATTCCCGAACGCGCGGAGCAGCTACGACAAGGCATGCTGGGGCAACACCGGCGCTATCTGGGTGATTTGGCCGTCTCCATGATGCGGGCGCGGACGACGGCGTTGGATGAGACCGAAGCCCGACAGTCACTCCGGGCAACCAATACGAACCTGTTGACTGAGGGGCTGGTTCAGACCGCTCCGGAACCCGTCAACATCCTGGACACACTCGTCGCTACGCACGTGCTTGTTCATGGCGAAGGAGACAAGTACTCATTCCAGCATCAGCAATTTCGAGAGTGGTATGCCGCTGGGCATGTCGTGGCAATGACGCGTGGGCTTCCCAAGGAAGCCGGCCTCGAAAGCACCTTTGCCCAAGAAATTCTGAACGACCGCATGTGGGAAGAGGCAATTCTTTTCGCCTGTGAGCGACTGGCCGTGGATGCACCCGGTATCGCCGTCGTCGGACAGGTGGTGAGGCTCGCGATGTCTGTGGGACCGATGCTTGCGGCTGAAATTGTGTACCGAGCAGGAGATGACGTTTGGAACTTGGTGGCGCCCGACGTGGAAGCTTTTGCACGTGCATGGCACCAACCTGATCAGGTGGATTTGGCTGTCGCATTCATGATGAAGACTGGCCGGGCTGTCTTCGCCGGTCTGGTTTGGCCACTGGTTTCCAACTCAACCGACCAGATTCAAAGCGAGGCCCTGAACTTGGGCGATCGTATCCGGCCGTCTGTCTTCGGGACCCACCTGCGGGACGATTACGAGCATCTGGAGGAGCGGGTGCGGGAAAGGCTGGTTTCCGGCCTTATCTTCGGCGGGGGCATCGAAGGTCTGGAAGCCGCGTTCGACCTCGCAAAGAAGGACCCCAGCGTCACTGTCAAGTCAGAAGCGGTTGAAGCCCTGCTTTTCCGTGGCGCTCCAAGACAGGCGACAGCGGTGCTCGATGGTGCGGATGATGAAGTTTGGCGCCGCGTTGCCGACCGGGATTATTTCGACGGGCTGACTGCCCCCCATGTCCTGAGCCGCTTGATAGGGCTCCAGGAAGACGACTTGAAGGCCAACCCCAGCCCAGCCCGTAATCTCAATCGCATTGCCCACAGGGCACAGCTTTCGGGGGATGTCACGAACCTCGCCGCGATCCTTGGCAACGAAAAGTTGGACCTCCGCGCAGACTATACCGCGGCCGCATTTCATCAGGCGAATAGCGTGTTTCCGGAAGTCGTTGCAGCGGCGATGAAGGAACGGATTTTGGCCGGCCTGTCGTTGCCCTTTCGGGTCCAAGGATATCTTTCGCCGCAACCTGTGAGTGAGGAAGCGGCCTTGTCGAGGATCGTCGCTGACAGTCAAGACATCGACGAGCAGACGAGCGGTGCTCTCTTCCTAGCCGGAGCCGGTATTGTTACCGGAATGATTGGCGACTTTCTGGCGCTGAAGCCGAAGGTCTATGCGAACGGGATGCCCACTGCGGTCGACTACGCACCTCTTGGGCTACTTCGGGACAAAATCTCGAGAACGCGCCCAGAAGCGTTCGTCGAAGCAGTCGTGTCGTTCTCCGCCGCCCAGGAACATCGCGACATTGAAGCCCTCGCCGACCTCATCACCTGCCACGGCAAACACGGAACAAACGAGAAAATGGACGACGTTTCGGCCGAAAGCCGTCGCAAGCTCGTTGAAGCGCTGAATGGGTGGGCCGCTCGCCTTCTGAGTCCAGGCCCGCCATCGCGGCATGATATGGCCGAGGTTGTAGATGCCATGCGGCGAGTCCCGGACCCATCCCAGATGAAGTGGGTCTCAGTCTTCCTGCAGGAAGACCTTCAGCAGCGGGACGCTCTCAAGGAATTGGCCAAGGCTGGTCGCGACCAAGCGGCGCTGAATGAGTGGCGCACCAGCCATACCCTCTCGTATCGGCAGGCGCTCTACGAGATTGGTACCGGCGAGGCGTACGAGATCGCAAAGTCGCTCCTGCGGCATCCGGAGTTTGGCCATGACGCAGCGATTGCACTGCGGCTCATCGCGATGCCTGCCCTCTTGGAGAAGAGAACGAACGTCTGGCCTGATCTGGATCGTGCTCAGGCCGCACTTGAAAGGCGGTCGAGCCAGCCCGACCTGTCGCTTGATGCCGCAGAAAGCATACTGGACGTAGCGGAAGAGCTGGCCGCCGGCGAACCGCCGTATGGTCGTGCTGTAGCGCTGGCCGCGATCGCGGTGGTGATGCCACACATAGCTCGACCAGAACTGACGGCGAAACTTGCCGGGTTCGAGTTCAGGTCACACAACAAGCTCGACCTCTTCAACGGCATGATTGTCGGCGGACTTGTCCCTTCAGCCGATTTGGTCCTTGGGGAATTCCGCAAGGTCTTGGCTGAAAAGGAGAACGGGTGGTGGGATGACCAAACCTCCTACGCGATGTTCAACTGGCTGAAAGTATTTCCGAACACCGATCGTCCGGCCTCCGTTTTTGACGCCTTGTCTCTGATTCCCGAAAAGAATGTTTCGAGATGGCAGATCAGGGATATCCTGCCTCAACTGAGGCTGCTCGACGATGAAACCAGAGCGAGCATGTTGCGTGAGTTTGCCCTGATATCTCCCGATATGCTGTCGGAACACGAGTGGTTCGACCAAGTACGAAAGCTAGGCTTCCGCACGGCAATGGACTTGCTTCTGCAGGGGGCCGAAGGTGATTTAGGTAAGGGCTTCGACCTCAAGGCCGGTCATTTCCTGCTACCAGAGCAGCTCGCATACGCGATGGGTGACGACGATCTGCCCTACGCTTTCGAGAAGCTGGCTGCAGCGCGATCCGAGGGCGCAAAAGCGCTGGTTTTCTCGGTTATTTTGAAGGCCTCTTCGTTAGAAGGTCTGCTCGCCGCCACAGAGTCCCCGGTGGGACGGCAGACCCTACGCCGACAAGGAGAGCCCGGCGTACAAGGCATGATTTATACCAAAGAGCTACACAGCCCTGACGGCACGTCCTACGAGCTCAGACCGCGCAATGCTTCTGAGCTTAGGAAGCGACTGTTTGCGCTGACGATCTCACCCGACCAAGATCAGGCGGCGTTTGCCGTGGAATATCTCAGTCGCATCGACGCGCTTCGGCAGGCCGATGGCGCAGCTGAGGATGAGCCTAGGCATCCTGATATCGAGAGTGGACGGCCGTGGCCCCTACACCGAAATGACCGCCCGTGGTTGCCGTGACTTATGTCAACTTTCGGGCGAACGCAAAGGGATGTGGAATGGCCGAAATAGGGCGCAAAGCGGTCATGTGCGCCCTCACCTGTGCGAGTCTGCTTTAGGTCAGAAGCGGCCGTTTTAGCTCAGTTGGCCACCCGCTTCCTTCATGAGAGCGAGCACGCGGTATTCGTCGCCAGACACCGTATCACCCCGACTGGCGCCACCTTGCCGCCAGCCTCCAGCCAGGGCGCCAATGGAAGGCGCTCATCAGCAAGTGCATCGGCACCATGCCGTCGAGTTGTGAAGCAGCCTGCCCGCCCATGCTCAGCATGGCTGCATCGCGCCATGAGCGCGAAGGCTTCCCAGGCACATTCCAGAAACAAAATTCAACAGTTCGGAAAAACCGGCGAAAAGATCGGGTGGCATAGGCTTCCCAGTCGGGATTCCAGGTTCTTCCTTTTGGAAGCCCTCCACCAACAAAATCGCGGCGACGGCGCAGCGCCTGCTCCAGCGGCGGCATGAACAGCCGGGCAATGCCCAGGTAGAACCTGCCAATTACCAAGCTCAGCTTCATGATCCAAACAGTCTCGGGTCAGATGCGATGGCGGAGCGCGTCGATGATCACCGCCATCGCAGGGGAGAGCTGTCGCCTGCTCGGATAGTAGAGGTGATAGCCCGCAAATGGCGGGCTCCAGTCGTCGAGCACGAGCCTGAGGCGTCCGTCGGCGATGTGGTGGCTGACGAGGTTTTCCGGGACATAGGCGATCCCGAAACCGCTTGTCGCAGCCTCGATCATGGGAATGGACGAGTTGAAGGTGAGCTGGCCTTCCACCCGCACACGAAGGTCGCGGCCATCCCTGGCGAATTCCCAGGCATACAATCCGCCGAACGTCGCCTGCCGCATATTGATGCAGTCGTGATCGACCAGGTCCTGGGGCGCGGTCGGAACCGGATGGCGGGAAAAGTAGTCCGGCGAAGCCACGGCCACGAGCCTCCAATCCGGCCCGATGCGCACTGCGATCATATCCCTGTCGATGCTCTCGCCAAGCCGCACGCCTGCGTCGAAGCGCTCCTCCACAATGTTCTTCATGCCGTTGTCGCTGTAGAGCTCGACGCGCACGTCGGGATTGTCGTTGAGCAAGGGCTCGAGCTTCGGCCAGACGGTCGTCTGGAGCGCATGGTCGGACAGGGTGATGCGGACCGTTCCGGAGGGCTTGTCGCGAAACGCCACCAGGCTTGCAAGGTCGGATTCGATTTCCTCGAAGCGGGGAACGAGAGATTGGAATAGTCGCTCGCCGGCCTCGGTCGGAGAGACGCTCCGCGTCGTACGCGTCAGCAGGCGGACGCCAAGGCGAGCTTCAAGCTCCTTGATTGTCGAACTCAGGGTCGACTGCGAGGTTCCGAGCTTTGCCGCCGCCCTGGTGAAACTGCGCTCCCTGGCGACCGCCACGAACCAGAGCAGATCCTTCATGCCGTCGCGCTGCATAGGGCACCTCCCGCCGGACATTCATATCATGAGCAGATAAGTCCATGCGGATTACTTAGTCTACTTAAATGGGTTCCCCTGCAATATCTTCTGGCAGCGACGGCGGCTGATCCGTCCGGCCGCTTTGCCAGGATGCCAATCATGGAAACCACATACGACACAAGGCTTGTTGAAAACCGCGCCGCATGGGGCGCGGTGTTGTCGATGGCGCTGTGTGTTTTCGTGCTCATCGCGTCGGAATTCATGCCGATCAGCCTGCTGTCGCCGCTAGCGGCCGATCTCGGCATCACCGAGGGCCGCGCGGGACAGGCGATCTCGATTTCGGGCGCTTTCGCCGTGGTGACCAGCCTGCTGGTCGCCGGCCTCACGCGCCACATCGACCGCCGACTGGTCGTGACCGGCTTCACCCTCCTCCTCATCGTGTCCGGTCTGGCTGTCACCTTCGCGCCGAACTACGCGTTGCTCATGGTCGGCCGGGCGCTGCTCGGCATCGCGATCGGCGGGTTCTGGTCGATGTCGACCGCGATCGTCATGCGCCTCGTGCCGCAAGACATGGTTCCGAAGGGTCTCGCCATGCTGAACGCCGGCAATGCCATTGCGGCCACCATCGCGGCGCCGCTGGGCAGTTTTCTTGGCGCCTATGTCGGCTGGCGCGGCGCTTTCTTCCTCGTCGTGCCGTTTGGCCTCCTGGCGCTGGCCTGGCAGTGGACAAGCCTGCCGGCGCTGCCGCCGCGCCGCAGGAATCGTGCCGGCAATCCGCTGGCGCTGCTCGGCCGTCTTCCTGTCGCTACCGGCATGGCGTCGATCATGATGCTGTTCATGGGCCAGTTCGCGCTCTTCACCTATCTGCGGCCCTTCCTCGAGAACGTCACGCGGCTCGACATCGCCGCCCTCTCGGCGGTCCTGCTGGCGATGGGGCTGGCCGGGGTGCTCGGCACATGGTGCGTCGGCCGGCTTTTGCGCACGCGTCTGTTCAGCATTCTCACCGTCATCCCGCTGGTCATGGCTGCGCTGGCCGCTGCGCTCATCGCCCTCGGTGCACTCCCGGGTCCCACAGCGCTGCTGCTCGTTGCCTGGGGCTTCTTCGGCATGGCCGCGCCGGTTGGTTGGGGCACGTGGCTCAGCCGAACGTTGCCGAACGACGCAGAGGCCGGCGGCGGGTTGCAGGTAGCCGTCATCCAGCTCGCCATCACCGGCGGCGCTGCGATCGGCGGCACGCTGTTCGATACGGTCGGCTGGTGGGGACCGTTCACTCTGGGCGCGGTGCTGCTCTGCGGATCGGCGCTCGCCGCCCTTGCCGCAGCGCATATGGCCCGGAGGTCTTTGCCGTGACGATCGAACATGCGCCGCTCAGCCGCCGGACATTGCTCGGCGTCGCGCTCGCGGTGGCGGCCCTGCCTCGCACAGCCGCCGGCCAGGAAAGCCAATCTCCCGTCAGCCAGGAGCCCACCGACATGAAGATCAGGATGGTTTTCAACGGCCGCACCATGACCGCCACGCTCTACGACAATCCCTCGGCGCGCGACTTCTTCTCCATGCTGCCGCTCGACCTCGAGATCGAGGACTACGCCCACAACGAGAAGATCGCCTATCTGCCACGCAAGCTGACGCAGGAGGGAAGCGGTCCGTTCGCCGACGAGCAGCCCTATGACCTGTGCTATTTCATGCCCTGGGGCAACCTGGCCATGTTCTACGCCGACTACCGCCATCCCGGGCTGATCAGGCTTGGCCGCTTCGACGAGGGCGAGCAGGCCCTGCACGTTCGCGGCAAATTCCCGCTTCGCATCGAACGCATTTGAGATCGCAAAGGAGATCACCATGGACATTCTTCGCGCCGGCACCAGGCCTTCCGGCAAGGGACCACCTGACTGGTTCACCGGAACGGTGCGGATCGATCCGCTCTTCAATCCCTTCGACGCCGAGCGGGTTCAAGGCGCACAGGTGACCTTCGAGCCCGGCGCCCGCACCGCCTGGCACACGCATCCGCTCGGCCAGACGCTGATCGTCGTCTCCGGCCTCGGCCGAGTTCAGCGCCAGGGTGGCCCGGTCGAGGAAATCCGTCCGGGCGACGTCGTCTGGTTCGCGCCCGGCGAAAAGCACTGGCACGGCGCGTCGCCTCGGACCGCCATGACCCACATTGCCCTCCAGGAGGTCAAGGACGGCAAGGTCGTGGACTGGCTGGAACATGTCAGCGACGCCGACTACGGCGCCTGATCTCTCCTCGAAAGGAACCAAAATGCTTGCAACCGTTCTTCACAAACCGGGCGACATACGCTGCGAGGAAATCGCCGATCCGAAAATCATGCGGCCGACGGACGCCATCATCAAACTGTCGGCAAGCTGCATCTGCGGCTCGGACCTGTGGCCCTATCGCGGGCTGCAGCCGGTCGCCGGGCCGATGCATATGGGCCACGAATATTGCGGCATCGTCGTCGAGGTCGGCGCAGAGGTGCGCACGGTCCGCCCCGGCCAGTTCGTCGTCGGGTCGTTCTGCCTCTCCGACAATACCTGCCCGCATTGCCGCTTCGGCTTCCAGTCGTCTTGCGTGCAGCGCGAGTTCATGTCGGGCGCGCAGGCGCCTTACGCCCGCGTGCCCCTGGCCGATGGCACACTGGTCGCCACCGCCGAGGTGCCGCCGGTCGACCTCATCCCTGACCTGCTGGCTGTGTCCGATGTGCTCGGCACCGGCTGGTACGCGGCCGACGCAGCCGAGGTCCGCGAAGGATCGACGGTGGTGGTGGTCGGCGACGGTGCGGTAGGCCTGATGGGCGTGCTTGCGGCCAAGGAGATGGGCGCCGAGCGCATCATCGCCATGAGCCGGCACGCCAGCCGCCAAAAACTCGCCCGCGAGTTCGGCGCGACCGACATCGTCGCTGAGCGCGGCGAGGAAGGCGTGGCCCGCATCAAGGAACTCACCAAGGGCGTCGGCGCGGACTCCGTGCTGGAATGCGTCGGCACGGGAGAATCCTTCGACCAGGCGCTGGCCTGCTCCCGCCCCGGCGGCACCATCGGCTATGTCGGCGTGCCGCACGGCGTGAACTTCGACGGCCAAAAACTATTCTTCGGCCAGAAACGCATGCTGGGCGGCCCGGCGCCGGTGCGCCGTTTCCTGCCCGACCTGATGGACCGTGTGCTGCAAGGTCGGATCAAGCCCGGCAAGGTCTTCGACCTCAAGCTGCCGTTGGCCGAGGTCGCTGAAGGCTATCGCGCCATGGACGAGCGTCGCGCCATCAAGGTCATGCTTTCGGTGTGAGCAGCAATCGGGCGGACGGCCTGTGCGCACCAAAACTCAGAAAAGGAACAACATATGACGATGAGATTGAAGATTGCCGCCCTTGCGCTTGCGCTTTCGGTCGCCACGCCGGCTTTCTCGCAAGAGTCCGCGATCATCGGCGCATGGCGCATGATTTCGCTCGAGGCCGGCGCCGAGGGAAACCTCAAGCCCGTGCCATATTCCGGCCAGGTCATCTTCACCGAGGCCGGCACCCTCTCGGTGCAGGCGCAGAACCCCGACCCCAAGGCGCCGGACACGCCTTACACGGCGAATGGCTACGAAGCCTATTACGGGCCGGTCGCCATCAACGACAAGGACAAGACCTTCGTCATCACGATCGAGTCCTCCCTGGTCCGCAACCTTGTCGGCAAGAGCATGAAACGCAAATTCGAGGTCTCGGACAACAAACTGGTCCTCACGCCTGACAACCCGGCCGAAGGCTGGCGCGTGACCTACGAACGCTACTGATCCGAACAGTTGGATTACCGATTGACCAAAATGGCGCGGATATCAGACCGAAATGGCGTCATGGCGGAACTGACGCCGATCATGGCGGCTGTCTTCGCCGGCTTCCTGCTGATCGGCCTGGCGCTACCCGTCCTGCCGCTGCATCTTCACCAGCAGCTTGGCTTCGGCCCCTTCGCAGTGGGACTGGTGACGGGCAGCCAGTTCGTCGCCTCGATGCTGTCGCGCATCGGGGCTGGCAACTATGCCGATGGGCGCGGCGGCAAGCGCGCCGTCGTCGTCGGCCTCATTGCCGCTACCCTTGCCGGGCTATTTTACCTCGGCTCGCTGGCATTGCTCGACCGGCCGGTAGCGTCCGCATCGGCGCTGTTCGCCGGACGGGCGGTGCTGGGCGCGTCCGAGAGCTTCATCATCACCGGCGGCGTCGCCTGGGGCCTCTCCGTTGCGGGCGGACAGAACTCCGGAAAAGTCATAGCCTGGGTGGGCACGGCGATGTTTGCGGCGCTCGCGCTGGGGGCGCCGGTCGGATCTGCGCTTTATGCGGCGAGCGGTTTCACCGCGATCGCGCTCGCGACGATCATCCTGCCGCTGGCGACGCTGCTTGCCATCCTGCCGATGCGCGGCACCAGCGCCGCCTCGGGCAGCGTGCCGCAGTCATGGAGGAGCGTGGCGAAAGCGGTCTGGCTTCCTGGCGTCGGAGCTGCTTTCAGCAGCCTCGGCTATGGTGCTATTCTGGGCTTCGGCGCCCTGCTCTTCGCCGAGCGGGGCTGGCAGCCGGTATGGCTTCCTTTCACGGCCTATGCTGCGTCTCTGATTGTGGCAAGGCTGTGCTTCGGCCACCTGCCCGACAGGCTTGGAGGCGCACGCGTCGCCGTGATCTTCGTCGCGGTCGAGGCGGCAGGGCTGATGCTGATCTGGCTTGCGACCGGGCCTGTTGTCGCCGCAATCGGAGCGGGTCTGACTGGCCTCGGCTACTCGCTGGTCTATCCCGGCCTCGGCGCCGAGGCCGTAGGCCGTCTTCCGTCGCGCAGCCGCGGCCTGGCCATGGGACTCTACACCGTCTTCCTCGACGTGGCGCTCGGCTTCGGCAGTCCGGCGCTCGGCCTGGTCGCTGCGTCGACCGGGCTGCAATTCGTCTTCTTCGCCGTCGCGGCGGCGACGCTTCCCGCGTTGGGCATAGCTCTGCTGCTGGGTCGCCGCCGTAGCGCTCCATTATAGACAGCTCGCCGGCGCCGTCCGCATGAGGTTCGCTCATAGTCTCTTTCCGGGTCGCCACTGAGGCTGAACCCCTGCCCCGCAAGGGTCGACGAGGCCCGGCAAATTCCCGCCCAGACACACTCCAGAAACAAAATTCAACAGTTCGGAAAAACCGGCGAAAAGATCGGGTGGCATAAGCTCCCCGGTCGAGATTCCGGGCTCTTCCTTTTTGGAAGCCCTCCACCAACAAAATCGCAGCGGCGGCGCAGTGCCTCCTCCAGCGGCGGCATGAACAGCCGGGCAATGCCCGGCGAGGACGAGAAAGTATGGACATGGACTACGATATCGCCGAACTGGACGGCGACGCGGCAACGGCGATCGGCAGCCTGGCAAGCATCGATGCGCTGGCAAGGATCGCTCGCGGCCCGGCAAGGGACGGCCAGGTCCTGACGGGCGCCGACTTTGCCCTGCAGCCGGGTGAGCGGCTCGATACGGTCTTCGAGCAGCTCGCCGTAACGTTTGCCGCACTGCCGGCGGTGATCTCCGAAGAGCGCGTGTGGACCTATCAGGAGCTGAACAGCCGTGCCAACCAGTTCGCCCGCATGCTGATCAAGCACGGCGTGCGGCCGGGCCACCGGGTCGGGCTCATTCTCGACCGGTCGGCGGAGACCTATGTCGCGTTGCTGGCGGTGATGAAGGCGGGGGCTGCCTTCGTGCCGCTGGCCACCGCGTTTCCGCAGGAGCGGATGGCGCTGATCATCGAAGACGCCGCCGTCAGCATGATCGTCACCATCGCCGCCTATGCGTCGCGCGCCGGTCAACTGCCCGTTCCCCATGTGCTGATCGACAGCGCCGCCGCCGAGATTTCCGCGCAGTCGCCCGCGCCGCTGAAGCCGCAGGCGGCCGACGACATTTGCTACATCCTCTATACCTCGGGCACCACTGGCAAGCCCAAGGGCGTGGTCATCACGCACCAGAGCTTCGTCAATTTCATACACGTCGCCGCTTCCTCCTACGGCTACCGGCCGGGCGACCGGGTCTATCAGGGCATGACCATTGCCTTCGACTTTTCCTCCGAAGAGATCTGGGTGCCGTTCGTCGCCGGCGCGACGGTGGTGCCGGCACCTGGCCAGATGCCGCTGGTGGGCGAGGAACTGGCGGATTTCCTGCGCCTCCATGACATCACCTGCATGGCCTGCAGCCCGACATTGTTGTCATCGATGACATCGGACGTTCCCAGCCTGCGCACGCTTCTGGTGGGCGGCGAGGCCTGCCCGCACAATCTGGTGGTGCGCTGGTCGAAGCCGGGCCGGCAGATCCTCAATACCTACGGGCCGACCGAGGCGACCGTCACCGCGACGATGGGGGCGCTGACGCCGGACAGTCCCGTCACGATCGGCGCGCCGTTGCCGACTTACTCCATCGTCATTCTCGACGCTTCGCTGCCGCAACTTGCCGAGCCCGGTGAACTGGGCGAGATCGGCATTGCCGGCATCGGGCTCGCCGTCGGTTATCTGAACCGGCCGGACCTGACCGACCAGAAATTCATCGCCGATTTCGTCGGCCTGCCGAACAACCCGTCGCAGCGCATCTACCGCACCGGCGATCTTGGCCGGATCAACGATAGCGGCGAGATCGAGTATGCCGGGCGCATCGACACGCAGGTGAAGATTCGCGGATATCGCATCGAACTCGGCGAGATCGAGGCGGTGCTGCTCGACCAGCCCGAGATCGCCCAGGCCGCCGTGACCACCTGGGAGATCGAGCCCGGCCGCGTCGAACTCGTTGCCTATTACGCGCTTAAAACCGGCGTAGCGGCGGTTTCCCGTGCGGATCTCGCCCAGACGATGAAGCGGCGGCTGCCCGACTACATGGTGCCCGCCTATCTGGAGGAACTGCCTGCCATCCCGATGACCGTCTCCAACAAGGTAGACCTGCGCCAGCTGCCGAAGCCGACGAGCATCCGGCTTTCGGCCGATCGCACGATGGTGCCGCCCGCCAATGAGGACGAGCGTTTCCTGGCGGAAGCGCTGGCCACGGTGCTGAAATTCGACGCGGTGTCGGTCGAGGATCACTTCTTCGACGATCTCGGCGCCAACTCCTTGCTGATGGCGCATTTCTGCGCGCGCGTGCGCACCAGGAAGGAATGGGCGACGACGTCGATGCGCGACATCTATCTCTATCCCACAGTGGCGCGCCTGGCGCTGCATCTGGGGGTAGCGGAGGAGATGACGACGGCAACCAACGAGCCGGTCCTCACCCGCCGGGCCTCGAATTTCGCCTACTGGACCTGCGGCGCGGCGCAGCTTTCGTTCTACGGCCTCTACAGCTACGTGGCGCTCTGGGCGATCAATGACGGCCTCAACTGGATGTATGACGCGCTCGACGATCCGCTGCAGCTCTATATCCGGTGCGTGGCGCTCTCGGCCGCCGTGTTCTTCGGCATGTCGGGCTTTGCAGTCCTGGCGAAATGGGTGCTCATCGGCCGCTGGAAGGCCGAGGCGTTTCCGATCTGGGGCGTGCGCTACTTCCGCTTCTGGGTGGTCAAGACGTTGATCCGCACCGCACCCGTCGTGCTGTTCCGCGGCAGCCCGCTCTACAGCCTCTATCTGCAGCTGCTCGGCACCAAACTCGGGAAAAACGCCGTCATCGAATCGAAGTCCGTGCCCGTCTGCACGGATCTTATTTCCATCGGCGCCAACACCATCCTGCGCAAGGAATCGATGATCCTCGGCTTCAGGGCCCAGTCCGGTTATATCCACACCGGGCCGCTGACCATCGGCCGCGATGCCTTCGTCGGCGTCGGCTCCACGCTCGACATCGACACCAGGATCGGCAACGGCGCCCAGCTCGGCCATTCGTCCTCGCTGCATCGCGGGCAAAGCATTCCCGACGGCGAGCACTGGCATGGATCGCCGGCGGTGCCGACCACGGCGGACTATTGCAAGGTGCGCAATGTCAATCCTTACCAGGTCCGGCGCTTCCTCTATGAAGCGCTGCAGCTGGTCGGCCTGTTTGGCCTCGTCACCCCGCTGCCGCTCCTGTTCCACAGCTACTGGGAATATGTCGGCGACGACTATCAGGAGACGATCGGCCTTGTCGCAATCGGCACCACGGTCACGCTTTTCGGCTATATCGCGGCGGCTTTCCTGGCAGCGACGCTGGTGCCGCGCCTGACGAGCCTGATCTTGAAGCCGGGCCGCACCTACACGCTTTACGGTTTCCGCTACTGGCTGCAGACCGTCGCCGAATTCGCCAGCAATTCCCGCGTGCTCGGGCTCCTGGCCGGCGACAGCTCGGCGATCGTGCACTACATGCGCGCCATCGGCTGGAACCTCAACAGAGTGGTGCAGACCGGTTCCAATTTCGGCTCCAACCAGCAGCACGAAAACCCGCTTCTGTGCGAGATCGGCACCGAGACCATGGTGTCGGACGGGCTGTTCATGATCAACATGCACAAGTCCGCCTCGGCCTTCAGGCTCGAGCCGACGCGCATCGGCGAGCGCAACTATCTCGGCAACAACATCTATTATCCGCCGGACGGGCGCACGGGCGACAACGTCCTGCTCGGCACCAAGGTGATGATCCCCATCGACGGGCCGTTGCGCGAGAATGTCGGCCTTCTCGGTTCGCCCGCCTTTGAAATCCCGCGCATGGTGAACCGCGACAAGGAGCTTATCGCGGGCGTCGACGAGGCAGACCGGCGCCGGCGCATCCCGTTCAAGAACCGCCACAACCTGGTGACCATTCTTCTGTTCCTGGCAACGCAATGGGTCATGCTGTTCGTCACGCTGGCGATCTGGGACCGGGCGCTGAACTACTATACGGAATGGGCGGAGGTGGCGCTGTTCGCCGCCGTCATCTTGACCTCGGCGATCACCATTCCGTTCTACATTCTGGTCGAGCGGGCAAGTCTTGGTTTCCGCGGCTTGAAGCCGCAGATGACGACCATCTACGACGTCGCCTTCTGGCGCCACGAGCGCCACTGGAAGCTGGCGGATTCGCCCATCGTGCGCCTGTTCGCCGGCACGCCGTTCCGGCCGATGATCCTGCGCCTGCTCGGCGTCAAGGTCGGCAGCCGGGTCTATGACGGCGGCAGCAATTTGACCGAGCGTTCGCTGGTCGAGATCGGCGACGACGTCACGCTCAACGAGGGCTGCGTGATCCAGGCCCATTCGCTGGAAGAAGGCGCGTTCAAGTCCGATTTCATCCGCATCTGCGATGGCTGCACGCTCGGGCCTTCCGCCTTTGTCCACTACGGCGTGGTGATGGGCAAAGGCTCGATGGTCGATGCGGACTCCTTCGTGATGAAGGGCGAAGAGCTGGAGCCCAACTCGATCTGGCGGGGCAACCCGGCCAAGCTGCATCGCTTCGTCACGCCGGTGCCGGAGGATAGCGTCAAGGCAACGGCTTGATGAGCGCAGACATCCGCCTCGTTTCGGTGACCGGGGCCAACCGGGCTCTGGTCGCGGCTCTGGAACTGGCTGCGGATCAGATGGATTTCGTCGCCAGCAATGCGGAGTCGCTGGACGAAGCCGAAAGCGACGGGGACGCTCGGCCGCGCGTCGTCATGGCAGGGGATCGCGTCGTCGGTTTCCTGATGTACGAGGCGCCGCAGGACGACGACGAGGCGCGGATCTACCGCTTCATGATCGATCGCGTCCATCAGGGCCAAGGCTACGGCAAGGCCGCTTTGCGCGAAGTGCTGGATGAAATCATGCGGCTCGGCCACATCAGCCACGTTTCGATCTGCTACGAACCTGGGAATGAAGCGGCACGCCGCCTCTATCGCGCTGCCGGTTTCGTCGAAGAAGGGCCCGACGAGGACGGGGAAATGATCGCCGACCTCGCTCTGCGGGGCGAACAGCCATGACGCGCCGGCTCGATGCCGGTGCCAGCCTGTCGGCGCAGTTGCTGGCGGCGATGGCCGCCATGGCACCGGCCGGCGTTCGGATCGGATGCCGCACGATCCGCGAAGGCGATGAGAACCATTTGCTGCCGCAGGAAGCACGCTCCATCCCGTCACGCCTGCCGCTGATGCGGCGGGCGAGTGGCGCGGCGCGGTGGATCGCGCACGAGCTGCTGGCGGATATGGGCTTGAACGGCGTCGCTATCCTCCGCGGCTCCTCCGGCGCACCGGTATGGCCTCATGGAGTAACGGGGTCGCTGGCTCACGACGACGAGATAGCCGTGGCGGCCGTCGCGCCGCTCTCCCACGTCGCCTCGCTCGGCATCGATATCGAGCCCGCTTTGCCCCTGCCCGACGACATCTTCGCGCTGGTTGCAGTCCCCGCTGACCGGATCGACGCAACCGACTTGTGTCTTGCCGGTCGCATCCTTTTTGCCGCCAAGGAAGCTGTCTACAAGGCCGCCTACCCGCTTGATCGCGAAGTGCTGGGCTATGAGGACATCACCGTCGATCTCGACGCGGGCGACGCTGTGACGAAGACGGGCCGCAGAGCGAGACTGGTTTACTGCGTTGCTCCGTGTGTGGTCGTTCTGGCGTTTGTCGATGGTGTCCGAAGCGCCCCCCTTTAAGCGCGAATGGACCAGCGCCCGACAACTGCTCAACAAAGCGCTTTTTTTTCGCAGAGCGGTCGCAAAAGGCTCACACGGTTTGTCCTTTGACAGAAGAAGGAGAGCGCCATGAGAAACCTTATTATCACCGAGTTCATCAGCATCGATGGCATCGCCGAGGTCGAGAAGCTGCCCAGCGTGACCTGGAACGATGAGATGCAAAGGTTCAAGGAGGACGAGCTTGCCGACAGCGGGGCCATGCTTCTGGGGCGCACGACCTACGAGATTTTTGCCGGCTCTTGGCCCAAGGAAACCGGAGACTTCGCCGACCGGTTCAATGCGCTGCCGAAATATGTCGCGTCGACAAGCCCGAAGGCACTCGACTGGAAACCGGCCGAGTTGCTGAAGGGTGTGTTGCCGGAAGCGGTTCGGGCGCTGAAGCAAGGCAGCGGCGGCAACATCTATGTGCATGGCAGCCTGAGCGTCGCGCGGGAATTGCTGCGCCATGGTCTGGTCGATCGCGTCAGGCTGCTGAGCTACCCTGGCTCCGTCGGGGAGGGCAAGAAGCTGTTCCCGCCCGATATGCCGGTGGCGTTGCAGCCGATCTCGACCGTACAGTTCAGCAATGGCGTGGTGGCGCTGGAATATGCGGCTGGGAGGGTGTGAGACGCTGGTGGGTAATCTCCCCTTGAGGGGAGATGTCGCCGAAGGCGACAGAGGCGGTCGGTCCGTCCTGACGCAACCTCCTATCGACCGTAGGAGGTCGAGCTTCACGCGAGACGACCCCCTCTGGCCTGCCGGCCATCTCCCCCTCGAGGGGGGAGATCGGCAGCTCACCCTGCTTTCTTCCCCCGCTTGCCCTTGGCATGCGCCTCGACCACTCTTTCCACCTCGCGCTTCAGTTCGTCCTTGACCTCCTGCGTCTCGGCCAGCAGCGTGTCGATCTTCATGAAATCGAGCACGCGGTATTTTGACACTGGCGGGCGGATCAGTATGTCGGGGGGGCGCTGGTTCAGCTTGTGGGCGATGATCGACTGCATCATCAATTGCGTGGCGCCGTACATCAGATCGACGGTGGTCGGGTGCTTGCGCTCGGCCTCGCTCGGCGCACCGACGACGTCGATCGCGATGATGATGTCGGCGGCGTCTTCGATGAGGTCGAACGGCACCGGATTGTAGATGCCGCCGTCGATCAGCACGCGGTCGTCGCGCGTCACCGGGCGGAACACGGCGGGAATGGCAGCCGAGGCGGCGAGCGCCGAATGCAGGTCGCCCTCGTCGAAGACGGCCAGCTTGTGACCGAAATAGTCCGTCGCCGTCACCTTGAGCGGGATCATCAGCTCGGCGAAGGTTTCCGGGATGGCTTCCGGCAGGAACGCCTTCAAGATGCGCTCTATGTTGAACTGGCTGACGCGGATGCCGCCCTGCATCGCCTCGGCGATGGTGCCGGGACGCGAGCGCCACATGCGCGCCGCCACCTCGGCGCGGCGGCCGAGGATCGAGCGGGCGTAGTCCTCGATGTCCTTTCCGCTCATGCCCGAGGCCATGCCGGCGCCCATGATGGCGCCGATCGAGGAGCCGGCGATGGCCACGGGCTTGATGCCGAGCTCGTCCAGCGCCTCGACGATGTGGATATGGGCGAGGCCGCGCGCGCCGCCGCCGCCAAAGGCGATACCGAAAGTCGGACCTGTCATTTGGCCTCCAGCTTCGGCCCGATGCTCATGATCGCGGGCGCCTGCGTCAGCAGCTTCTTCGCCGCTGCCTTGACCTGATCGAGCGTCACGCCGTTGATGAGCGCCGCGCGGCGCTGCACGTAGTCGATGCCGAGATTGTCGAGCTGCAATTCCACCAGGGTCGCGGCAATGGCGCTGGAAGAATCCAGATTGCTGATAGCATAGGAGCCGACCATGTATTTCTTGGTCGCGTCCAGCTCGGCCTCGGTCGGCCCCTCCTGCGCCATCTTCTTGACCACCTCCTTGACGATGGCGAGCGTCTCGGCGGCGCGGTCGGAACGCGTCGCCGTGGTGATGATCAGCGCATTGGAATGCTGGTGGTCGACCAGGTTGGAATCGACGGAATAGGCCAGGCCGCGCTTTTCCCGCACCTCGTCATAGAGGCGCGAGGTGAAGGTGCCGCCGCCGAGAATCTGGTTCATCAGCACCGCGGGGAAGAAATCCGGCGCATCGCGCTTCACACCGGGATAGGCAAACTGCAGCGAGGTCTGCGGCAGGTCGTAGTCGACCTCGAGCTGCTGGCCGAGCTTCAGCTCGGTATCGGCAACCGGTTGCAGCACCTGCTTTTCCGGCAGATCGCCGAAGACCTCATCGAGCTTCCGCTTCAGCGTCGCGGCGTCGATGTCGCCGACCACCGCGACATGCAGGCCGCTGAGGGCGAAATTGGCCTTGTGGAAGGCCGCCAGATCCGCCGCCGTGATAGTGGCAATGCTGTCCTTGGTGCCCTGGTCGGGCCTGGAATACGGATGGTCGCCATAGATGGCGCGCAGCCATTTGGTTTGCGCGACGGTGTTGGGGTCACGCTCATTGGCGATGATGCCGGACAGGATCTGGGCGCGGATGCGGTCGATCGGCGCCTGGTCGAAGCGCGGGCTGGTGACCGCCAGCCTGAGCAGGTCGAAGGCCGCATCCTTCTGCTCGGCCAGCATCCGCATCGCGCCATAGGTGCCGTCGCGCGCCGCTTCGAAGCCCATCTCTGCGCCGGCATCGTCAAGCTTGATCTGGAAGGCCTCGCTGTCGAGGTCGCCGGCGCCCTCGTCGAACAGGCCGGTCATCAGATTGACCAACCCTTCCCGCCCCGCCGGATCCTGCGTCGAGCCGCCATCGAAGACGAAGCGGATGGCGACGATCGGAATGGAGTGGTCCTCGACCAGCCAGGCATTGACGCCCTTTGACGAGGTCACCGGTTGGATGTCCATCGCGTGCGCGGCAAGCGCCGGCAGGATGAGGAAGAAGATGCCGAGGAACAGTGTGGCGAGGGCGTGGAGAACCGCGATGCGCCTATGAGCAATCGCATAAGGCCATTGATCGCCAAGGTCAGCTCCGCCCCTCATCGCGCTGCCGGGCACTTCTCCCCGTATAGTGACGGGGAGAAGGGGTCTCGCCGCGACGCTGGCGCTCTTCTTACGACGCTGATGGTTGGCGAAATCGGCGATGACAGCGCCCCTCTCCCCGTCACTATACGGGGAGAGGATGCCGGCAGGCAGGTGAGGGGCAGCGCTAACGCTCAATCTCGTCATCATCAATTCCCCGCCTGTTGCTGCGGCAAGAGATAGCCGGTCGTCGTACGATCGAGCAGCAGATAGCGTGCGGCGACCGCCTTGATCTCATCGGCGGTGACCTTGCGAATGCGGTCCGGCCATTCCTCGATATCCCTGACGTTGCCGCCGGTGGCGAGCTCGGCGCCGTAGAGATTGGCCATCTCGTCCTGCTTGTCGCGGGCGAAGATCATGGCCCTGATATAGCGGGCCTTGGCCTTCTCCAGCTCATCGGCGGTGACGCCGTCCTTGACGATGCGGGCGATCTCGGCGTCGACGGCCGCCTCGACGTCGCTCAGCTTGGCGTCGCCGCGCGGCGCGCCATAGACGGTGAAATTGGTGGCGTCGAGCATCGTACCCTGGAAGAAGGCGCCGGTCGCCGATGCGATGCCTTGCTTGACCACGAGCTGCTGGTAGAGCCGGCTGCGGCTGCCGCCGCCAAGGATCTCTCCCAGCAGGTCGAGCGCCTCGGCCTCGCCGGGTTTTGCCGTGTGGTAGGACGGAACCACCCATTGCGTCGAAAAGCTCGGCACCGAAACGCGCCCATCGGTGAGCGTCACCGTCCGCTTGGTGTTCTGCTCCGGCTCGACCGGGCGGATGCGCGGGGGCAGATCCGGGCCGCGCGCGACCTTGCCATAGGTTTTTTCGGCCAGCGCCTTCACGACCTCCGGCTCGACATCGCCGGCCACGATCAGCACCGCATTGTTGGGGCGGTAGTATTTGTCATAGAAGGCAACCGCATCGGTGCGGTTCAACTGCTCCATCTCCTGCATCCAGCCGATCACCGGAATGCGGTAGGGCTGGTTCTGCCAGAGCGTCGCGTCGACCTCTTCGTCGAGCACCGCCTGCGGATTGCTGTCGATGCGCGCGCGGCGCTCTTCCAGGATCACGTCGCGCTCGGTCTTGATGACCTCGTCGGTCAAGATGAGGTTGCGCATGCGATCGGCCTCGAAGCTCATCATCTCACCAAGTGCCGAGGGCGCCACCGTCTCGTGGAAGGCAGTGTAGTCATAGGAGGTGAAGGCGTTGTTGGAGCCGCCGATGGCCGATATGGCGCGGTCGAACTCGCCCGCGGCGTGGTTGGTCGTGGCCTTGAACATCAGGTGTTCGAAGAAGTGCGCTATGCCGGACTTGCCTGGCGGCTCGTCGGCGCTGCCGATCTTGTACCACACCATATGGGTTACGATGGGGGCGCGATGATCGGGAATGACCACCACCTCCATGCCATTGTCGAGCAGGAAGTTGGCCACCTTGCCATCATCCGCGGCCAGGGCCGGGCCGGCCATGGTCAGCGCGGTGGCGAGCAAGGCTCTCCGCAGCCATTCAGTATGAAATGTCATTGATGGCTCCGGTTGTTATCGCGCGACGATAGGCAAGGTTAGCCGCGGAGGCAAAGTGAATTGTGCGTCATTTTGAAGGCGCCGGTCGCTCCACCCTTACGCAAGCTCGATGAACCGGACCACCGTCTCGCCGTAGTTTCGTTCATCAACCACCGAGAATTCCGGCCCAATCTCGAAGGGCGCCGAGGCGGCTTCCTCGACCACGCAGAGCGCGCCGGGCAGCAACCAGCCGCCATCCCTGGCCGAGCGCAGGGCGCGCTCGCCAAGGCCCTTGCCATAGGGCGGATCGGCGAAGACCAGGCCGAATGCCGCAAGCGTACCGGCCTCACCCAGGGCGGTCGCGTCGCGGCGGAAGATCTTGGTGCGGCCGGTAAGGCCAAAAGCTTCGACATTGGTGCGGATCAGGCCGCGTCCTTCGGCCGATTCTTCGATAAAGACGCCATAGGAAGCGCCGCGCGACAGCGCTTCGAGGCCGAGAGCGCCGGTGCCGGCGAAAAGGTCGAGCACACGCGCGCCGTCGAGCTTGTCGGCAAAGCGGTGCGCCAGCACGTTGAAGACGGCCTCGCGGGCGCGGTCGGTCGTCGGGCGGATGGCATGGTCGCGCGGCGTCGCCAGCGGACGCCCGCGAAATTGGCCGCCGACGATTCTCATTTATGCCCGGGTCTCATTTAAGGCCGGATCTCATTTAAGTCCCGGCATCATCTGGTCCTCGGGCCCTTGGGACCGTTGCGTGGCCGCTCGCCGCCCCGACCGCCATCCGGACGCTCGCCACCCGGCTTGCCGAACGGCTTGGCTCCGCCCGGCTTGCCATAGGCCGGCTTGCCATAGGACGGCTTGCCATAGGACGGCTTGAACGACGCCTTGCGCGCCTTGGCCTCAGCCGCCTTGGCGGCATCGGCTTCCGCCCTGCCCTTGCCGATCGGACGCGCGCCCGGCGCCATCCAGACATTAGCCTTGCGCTGGCCCGGCGGATCGATCGGCCGCTGCTCGCGCTCGGGCTTCTTGCCGCCGCGCGGTTTGTCACCAAAGGCGCCGCGCGGCTTGTCGCCGAAGCCTCCACGGGGCTTGTCGCCAAAATCGCCGCGCGGCTTTTCGCGAAACTCGCTGCGCGGCTTGTCCGAAAACTCGCTGCGCTCGGGTCTCGGGCCGCGTTCGCCAAAGCTCTTTTCCGGCCTCGCGCCCCTTTCGGGACTGGTCGACAGCTTGCCGAGCGCTTCGTCGCGGCTGCCTTCGCGGCGCTTGCGGTTCTTGATAAGACCGCCCTCGCCGATCGGCCGATGGTCACCCTCGCGGGTGACTTTCGGCCGTTCCGGCTCCGCGTCACGCTCTCGCCGCACCGGCTGGTTGGAAAACGGCTTGATGATCTCGGCGTCGAAATTGGCGCCGGATTCCTCGACCAGTCGCTCGCCGAGCTGGTCGCGCAAGACGCGGCCCTTGATCTCCAGCACATGGCCTTCGGCGAGATCGTCGAGCTGGAACGGTCCGTAGGAGATACGGATCAGCCGCGTCACGTCGAGGCCGAGCGATCCAAGGATGTTCTTCACTTCGCGGTTCTTGCCTTCGCGCAGGCCGATCGTCAGCCAGGCGTTGGTGCCTTGTTCACGATCGAGCGTCGCCTCGATGGCGCCGTAGAAGACGCCGTCGACGGCAATGCCTTCACGCAGGCCTGCGAGCATGCTTTCCTCGACCTTGCCATGAACGCGCACGCGGTAACGGCGCAGCCAGCCAGTGGCAGGCAGTTCGAGCACGCGCGACAGACCGCCATCATTGGTGAGCAGCAGCAGGCCTTCGGTGTTGATGTCGAGGCGGCCGATGGTCATCAGCCGTGGCAATTCGGCCGGCAGCACGTCGAACACGGTCTTGCGGCCCTCGGGGTCGCGGTTGGTGGTAACGACGCCGGCCGGCTTGTGAAACAGGAACAGGCGGGTGCGCTCGATCGGCGGGATCTCCATGCCGTCGAGATGGATGATGTCGCCCGGCATGACGTTGAAGGCCGGCGAGGTCAAAGCCCGGTTGTTGACCTTGACACGGCCCGCCGCGATCAGGTCTTCGGCGTCGCGGCGCGACGCCAGGCCGGCGCGGGCCAACCGCTTGGCGATACGCTCGCCGGCTTCTTCCGCATCTGCCGGACGCGGGCGCGGCTTGAAGGCGCCGCCAGATGCTTGCGGCCGGTCACCACCGAAATCGCGCTTGGGGCGATCGCTGAAGTCACGCTTGGGACGATCGCTGAAGTCACGCTTGGGACGATCTCCGGCGTCTCGCTGCGCGCGATCGCCCAAATCGCGCTTTGGTCGGTCGAAACGCTTTTCGCCTTCGGCAGCCACCGGCCGGTCGCCGCGTGGTGCGTAAGGCTTGCGTGGCCCTTCGCGCTTTTCGAAAGGCTTGCCTTCGGGACGCGGCCCCTTGCTGAATGGCCGATCGCCGCCCTTGAAATCGCGCTTTGGCCGCTCGCCATCGGCCGCAACCGGCCGATCGCCGCGCGGTGCATAAGGCTTGCGCGGCCCCTCGCGCTTTTCATACGGCTTGCGTTCACCCTCGGCCGCCATAGGGCGATCCCCACGCGGCGCATAGGGTTTGCGCGGCCCTTCGCGCTTTTCATACGGCTTGCGCTCGCCTTCGGCTGCCATCGGTCGGTCACCGCGTGGTGCATATGGCTTGCGCGGTCCCTCGCGCTTTTCGAAAGGCTTGCCTTCGGAACGCGGACCTTTGCTGAATGGCCGGTCGCCACTTTTGAAATCGCGCTTGGGCCGCTCGCCCTCAGCCGCTGCGGGCCGGGCGCCTCGCGGTGAATAGGGTTTCTTGGCCCCGAAGGAGGGTTTGCCGCTTTTGCCGGCGGCGCCATCGCGGCGCGGCCCCGCGGCTCCAGGGCCGCTTTTGCCCGGGCCTTTGTGGCGCGGAGATTTCTTGTCGTTGTCGTCCATGTGGCCTTTGCCTTGTTGCGCTGCTACAGCGTGGCGCATCCTTTCGGACGCGCAAAGGACGCTATAGCACTTTGATTTGGCGCATGATCATTTCCGAAAATCTGTTCCGATATTCGGGTTGACGCGCTCCATAACAGGATCACCGCCAAGTGGCGAGGAGATAATCGGAATGGAAACCGCTTGAAGCGGCCGGATTTCATGGCGCTGGCGCTGAAAGAGGCGCAAGCCGCCGCCTTGCGCGGAGAAGTTCCGGTTGGCGCCGTCATCGCCAGCGGCGACACGGTGGTGGCATCCGCCGGTAACCGCACTCGCGAACTTGCCGATCCGACGGCGCATGCCGAAATGCTGGCCATCCGCGCGGCCTGCCAAACGCTCTCTAGCGAGCGGCTGACCGGCCACGACCTCTATGTGACGCTGGAACCCTGCGCCATGTGCGCAGGCGCCATTTCCTTCGCCAGGCTGCGCCGGCTCTATTTCGGCGCGGCCGACGAGAAGGGCGGCGCGGTGGTCAACGGCGTGCGCTTCTTCGCCTCGCCGACTTGCCACCATAAGCCCGACATCTATCCGGGCATGGCCGAGGCCGACGCGGCGCTGCTGCTCAGGGAATTCTTTCGGGAAAGACGCGAAACGTAGAGCCTTCAGCTACCGAAGGCGACGGTTCCTACCAGGAGGGCAGCCAGTCGAAGAGCCCGCCGCTCTTGCCCTTGGCGGCCGCTTCCTTCTTGAGGCGGCGTTCCTTCTTGTATTCATCCTCGCCGAGTTCGCCCTGCGGCGCCGTGTCGGAGGCAGCCCGATAGGCCAGAGGCGGCTCGCTCAGGTATCTGCGAGTGTTGGGATCGCCCTGCTTTTGCTCTGCGGTGCGGCGCTGGATCTCGGCGGCGCGGCCCTTGTCTGAATCCTTCGGCGACCAGGCCGGGGGGTGGCTTGAGCCCGAATCCGCCAGCGCCTTCTTCACGGAAGCCGGATCGGTCTGCACGTCGTCGACGATCCCCGACTGATAGGACGGGTCGTCCTGGTGGGCAGTGGCGTCGGCACGCAGGCGGGCGCGGCGCTGCTCGGGCGATTCGGGCCAATCGGTGCTCGCCGTCTCGATGCTTTCCTGAGGCGGCGGCAGCACTTCCTTCTGCCCCGGCGCCGGCTTTACCAGCTCCGGACGCGGCCTGTAGTCGATCTGTTCCTTGTGCTTGGGCGTGATCGCGAAGGCGCCGGAAAGGTCGCCCGCAAGCTGCTCGCCAGCCGTCTTGTCGGTGCCGTAGGTCGGCGAACCCATGCAGCCGGACAGAGCGAGGCCGGACGCGACAAGCGGCGCCAGCAGCGCAACGCGCACGGAAGTTCTGTCGATCATGCCAAAAAGTCCCACTCTAGACAGCCTCTCGATCGTCACCGGCCGAAGGCCCGGTCCCCATCGTCCACGCTCTTGCGACGGAATTCCGGCGACAATTTGTCTTCCGGAGTTTCGCGTGTTTATCTCAACCACTCGTTAAGGGCAACGCGCGGGCGCTTTTCACCCGCCCGCCGTGGCATTTGTGCACCGGCTTTGAGCACTCACAAACGTCCCAGAGCCTTGAGTTCATGCAGCACGCCGGCATCGCGGGCAGACACGTCGGGGAATTCCACGTCCTGCCCGACATCGGCGGTATAGCGCCACGAACGCGCGCATTTGACCAAGCCGCGGTCCTCGGCCTTTTCGACCACCACCGCGACACCTTTGACATCGTCGAGCGCAAAGGCGCCTTCCGGCGCCTTACCGTGGGCGATGACGAGACCGCTGGTGATCGCCATTTCGGCCATGTCGACATCGGCGATCGCGGCTTCAAGCGCGGCATCGTCGAGGGTCACGACCGGCACGGCTTCCAGCGAGGCACCGATGACCTTCTGAGCGCGTGCGATCTCGAGCGCGCCGGTGACGACTCGGCGGACCTGCCGCACCTTGCGCCATTTTTCCGCCAGTGCCTCGTTCTTCCACTCGGCCGGAATCTCGGGGAACTGGTCGAGATGCAGCGAGACAGCATCCGGATGACGGTCGAGCCAGGCTTCTTCCGTGGTGAAGGGCAGCATCGGCGCCAGCCATTTCACCAGGCAGTCGAAGAGGTGGCGCACCACTTGCACCGAGGCCTTGCGCTTCACGCTGCCGGGCCCCTCGCAATAGAGCGCGTCCTTCCTGATGTCGAAATAGAAGGCCGACAGCTCGACCACCATAAAGTCCAGCAAAGTGCGGGTGATGCGTTTGAACTCGAACGCGTCGTAGCCCGAGCGCACGACCTCATCGAGCTCGGCCAGCCGATGCAGCATCAGCCGCTCCAGCTCCGGCATCTTTTCGAGCGGCACTTCCTCGCCATCGTCATGGGCGAGCGTGCCCAGCATCCAGCGGATGGTGTTCCTGAGCTTGCGATAGGCATCGATGTTGGTCTGCAGCACGTTCTTGCCGAGACGCTGGTCTTCCCAATAGTCCGTCGTCACCACCCACAAACGCAGAATGTCGGCGCCGGACTGCTTGATGACGTCCTGCGGCACGACGGTGTTGCCGAGCGATTTCGACATCTTTCGCCCCTCTTCATCCATGGTGAAGCCATGGGTGACGACGGTGTCGTAGGGCGCCCTGCCCCTGGTGCCGCAGCTTTCGAGCAGCGAGGAGTGGAACCAGCCGCGATGCTGGTCGGAGCCTTCGAGATAGACGTCGGCCGGCCATTTCAGGTCCGGACGGTCTTCTAGCGTGAAGACATGCGTCGAGCCCGAATCGAACCAGACGTCGAGGATGTCCATCACCTGCTTCCATTTGGAGGCATCATGATTGCCGAGGAAACGCTCCTTGGCGCCGGCAGCGAACCAGGCGTCGGCGCCTTCCTGTTCGAAAGCATCCATGATGCGCTGGTTGACGGCTTCGTCCTTCAGCACGTTGCCATCCTCATCGGCAAAGACGGCGATCGGCACGCCCCAGGCGCGCTGGCGCGACAAGACCCAATCCGGGCGTTCCTCGATCATGGCGCGGATACGGTTCTGGCCGGCCGCCGGCACGAAGCGTGTGTCGTCGATCGCCTTCAGCGCACGGCTGCGCAACGTCGTGCCGTCGCCGAGGTCCTTGTCCATATAGACGAACCATTGCGGCGTGTTGCGGAAGATGATCGGCTTCTTCGACCGCCAGGAATGCGGGTAGGAATGCTTCAGCCGGCCGCGCGCGAACAGCGCGTTGCGCTTGATCAGTTCGTCGATGACCGCCTGATTGGCATTGCCCTTCTTGCCGTTGTCGTCGATGACGCGCGCGGCGCCACCTTCACGGTCCGGGCCGAAGCCTGGCGCGTCTCTGGTGAAGAAGCCGGCGTCGTCTACAGTGAAGGGGATGGCAGGGTCGATGCCACGTGCGCGCAAATCCGATGCTGCATCCATCCAGGCATCAAAGTCCTCGCGGCCATGGCCGGGCGCGGTGTGGACGAAGCCGGTGCCGGCGTCGTCGGTGACATGATCGCCGGCCAGCATCGGCACGGCGAATTCGTAGCCGCCGCCGAGACCTTTGAAGGGATGTGAAAGTGTAAGGCTTCCAAGCTCTTCGACCGAAACGCTGCGAAGCCGATTCAAGGTGACCTTGGCCTTGGCCGAGGAGTCTTCGGCAAGCGCATCTGCAAAGATCAGCTTTTCACCGGGCTGTGGACCGAACGAATTTTCGGCTGCTGTAACTTTATAAAGGCCGTAGCCGATCCGTGACGAATAGTTGACGGCACGGTTGCCGGGGATCGTCCACGGGGTTGTCGTCCAGATGACGACGTGGGCGTTGTCCAAAAGTGCAACGCTTTCCGGAACGCGCATGGACGGTGCAGCGTCTGATGCAAAGTGCTCAACGCTCCAAAATCCTGACACAACTGGAAACTTCACCCAGATCGTGTCGGACTCATAGTCCTGGTATTCGATCTCGGCCTCGGCCAGTGCGGTGCGCTCGACCACGCTCCACATCACCGGCTTGGAGCCGCGATAGAGCTGGCCGGACATGGCGAACTTCAACAACTCCCCGGCGATGCGCGACTCCGAGTGGAAAGCCATCGTCGTATAGGGGTTCTTGAAATCGCCGACGACGCCGAGCCGCTGGAACTCGCCGCCCTGCACCGTGATCCAGTTCGCGGCGAAGTCGCGGCATTCCTTGCGGAACTCGTTGACCGGCACCTCGTCCTTGTTCTTGCCCTTGGCGCGGTACTGTTCCTCGATCTTCCATTCGATCGGCAGGCCGTGGCAGTCCCAGCCGGGCACGTAATTGGAGTCATAGCCGCGCATCTGGAACGAACGGGTGATGACGTCCTTGAGGATCTTGTTCAGCGCGTGGCCGATATGGATGTTGCCATTGGCGTAGGGCGGGCCGTCATGCAGCACGTATTTTTCGCGGCCGGCGGCCGCCTCGCGCAGCTTGGCGTAAAGGTCCATATCCTGCCAGCGCTTGACCAGCAGCGGCTCTTTTTCAGGCAAGCCGGCGCGCATCGGGAAATCCGTCTGCGGCAGATAAAGCGTCTTGGAATAGTCGATCGTTTCAACAGTGTCGGTCATTGGTCTGCCATATGCATTGCCCGGCGGGCGTAAAAGCTCGGGCGTGAACTATCATGATTGGAAAAGCGCGAGGGGGCGCGCAAAACTCCCGGCGGCTCCGGCGGCGCTCAGGCCGCCCGGAACACCGGGCCTGTAATTCGTATCGTCAGCGCGCGAACGCGTGAAAAGCTCGTCATTCCCGGGCTTTTAGCGGAGAAAGCCGTAGGAATAAAGCGTCTCTTGTTCGATTCACTTACATCGCGAAGTCGAAGCGATAGGTGGTCGAGACGCCGACCGTGAACTGGTTACGGTCGCCGCGCTCCTTGACCAGGCTGGAATCGGCGGCCGGGCCTATCAGGCGCGCATATTCGCCGAACAGGCTGGCGGTCATCGGGTCGGTGACCTTCCAGGTGATGGCGCCGCCGAGTCCGGTCGATTTCAGGCCGCCGCCAGGATGGTATTCGCTCAGGCCCGAGGCCACAGCCTCCTTGGCGTTGACGCCATAATAGGAGTGGAAATAGCTCGATGAGGCAAAGGACACGCGCGGGCCTCCCGAAATCCTGACCGTCGGCGTGATATCGTAGAAGGCATCGGCGGCGATGTCGGCGACAAAGCCATTATGGGCACGAATGCCGTGGCGCAATTCGGCGCGGGCGCGCAACCAATCCGTCGGGTAGAATTCGAAGAAGCCGCCGACCTCACCGCCCCAGCGCACCGGGCCGAGGCCCTTGAGTTCATCCTTGCTGTCGCGTGAAAACAGGAACTTTCCGGTCAGGCCGGCGCGGACGCCGCCATCGTCGACCAGCGCCAGCGAGATGTTGTCGTTGCGCGAGGTAAAGCGCGCGGCCGGGCCGGCCTTGCCCAGCGAGATGATCGGCGATGCGCTGAGCAGATAGCTGTTGGAGCCCTCGAATTTCGGCGCGACCATACCGGTGGCGCCAAGCGTCAGGTACCAGTCGCCCGAGAGCCAGCCGGAAGTACCCTCGCCCGCATTTGCCACAGTGGGCGCACCCAGCATGATCGCCGCCACAACCGCAGACATTTTCCTGACCGGACTCATGGTCACTCCACTAACACAACACAGCCGCGCCCTGCCCCAGCTTTGACGGCCGTTTGGTAAAATTTGATTTAAATCCGAGACAGAGATCGCGGCTTGGGAGCTGCCCGGCATCGCTGGACGGGTGCCGACGCCGGGATTAACCTCAGCGACGGCGACAAGCCAGGCGATCTTTGATGCAAGTGACTTTGAGGAGATGCGGCTATGACCCTGCACGGTGACACCCTGAAAGACGCGATCGGCCGGACACGAGACAAATGGGGATGGTTCGTCGCGCTCGGCGTGCTGCTGCTCATCTTCGGCGGCATTGCCTTCGGCAATCTGTTCATCGCCACCGTCGCCTCGGTCTATGTCGTGGGATGGCTGATGCTGATGGCCGGCATCATCGAGATCGTGCATGCCTTCGGCGTGAAAAGCTGGAGCCGCTTCTTCTATTGGCTGCTCAGCGGCCTACTTTATGCCGTTGCCGGTTTCTTTGCCTTCGACAATCCGCTTCTGGCCTCGACGGTGCTGACCTTGCTGCTGGCGGTGGCGCTGGTCGCTTCAGGCGCGCTCAGGGCCTGGGTCGGCTATAGCCACCGACCGGAAAAGGGCTGGGGCTGGGTCGTCGCGGCGGGCCTGATCAGCGTGCTGGCGGGGCTGACCATCGCCATGGGCTGGCCGGTCAACAGCCTGTGGGTGCTCGGCCTGTTCCTGGCCATCGACCTGATCTTCCAGGGCTGGAGCTTCATCGCTCTCGGACTGGCGTTGAAGAAGTAGGGGCTTGAAGAGGTAAGCGGCCGGAAGGCTCAAAAAGCGATGGCGCCGTCCAGATCCGAAAGCGGCCTGACGCCGGCCAGCAGCGCGCGCGCCTCCGCCTCGTCGCGCTTCATTTGTGCCACTAGCGCATCGAGCCCATCGAACTTCACCTCGGGGCGCAAAAAGCCGAAGAACGATACGTCGCAGATCTCACCATAGAGATCGCCGGCAAAGTCGAAGACGAAGGTTTCGAGCAGCGGCGCGCCATTGTCGTCGACAGTCGGGCGACGCCCGAAGCTGGCGACACCATCATAGAGCGTGCCGTCGGCGCGGCGAAAGCGGACGGCATAAATCCCTTCCTTCAGAGTCGTTTCCGGCGAAAGCCTCATGTTGGCTGTCGGGAAGCAGAGCGTGCGGCCGAGCTGCTGGCCGCCGATCACTTCGCTTTCGACGGTGAAGCGGTAGCCGAGCAGGCCTGCTGCCTCGGCGACCTCTCCCTCGCAGAGCAGCTCGCGGATACGGCTCGACGACACCACCTCGGCGCCCTCGTCGCGAAAGGCGTCGACCAGGGTGACGCCGAAACCATGGCGCTCGCCTGCCGCCATCAGAAACGCAGGACCGCCCTGCCGGTCCTTGCCGAAGTGAAAATCGAAGCCGGTGACGGCATGGGTGATGCCGAGGTTCGTCTCCAGCACATCGGTCACGAAAGCCTCGGCCGACAGGCCGGCAAAGGCGCGCGTGAACGGCTGTTCGACGAGTGCGGCAAAGCCCAGATGCGACAGCAGCCGCGCCTTCATCGGCGGCGGCGTCAATACGAACAGCGGCATATCGGGCCTGAACACTTTTCGCGGATGCGGCTCGAAGGTCAGCACCAGCGCCGGCACGCCGCGCCGCCCGGCTTCGGCAAGCGCGCGATCGAGCACCGCCTGGTGGCCGCGATGGACGCCGTCGAAATTGCCGATCGCCACCACGCCGCCGCGCAAATGCGGCGGCAGCGGCGCGGTTGCTGAAATGTGTTCGAAAGCTGCGCTCATGCAGCAACCCTACCGCAGTCTCGGAATGACGGCGACCGGCCGGTAGCCGTGCTTTTGCAGAAAGGCTGCAAGCCTGGCGGGGTCCGGCTGCATGGGATCGCCATAGTCGCGCGCGTGAATGCCGCCCGAGACGTAAAGCACGTCGATGCCGTTGTCGGCGGCGCCCTTGACGTCGGTCATCATGCCGTCGCCGATGGCCAGCACCTCGGAGCGCTCGACGTCGCGGCCGAGAAGCACGGCAACCTCCCGCAGCGCCACGTCATAGACCGGCGCATAGGGTTTTCCGGCGATCAGCGTGCGGCCGCCAAGCTGGGCATAGTCGCGCGCCAATGCGCCGGCGCACCAGATCATGCGCTCGCCGCGTTCGACCACGATGTCGGGATTGGCGCAGATGAAAGGCAGGTTCCTGGCGCGCAGCCGGCGCAGCAGATCGGCGTAATCCTCAGGCGTTTCCACCTCGTCGTCGAACAGCCCGGTGCAGACCGCGCCGGAGGCCTCGAACTCCTCGACGAGCTCGACGTCCAGACCGTCATAGAGGGTGAAATCGCGGTCGGCGCCGATATGGAAGATTTTTCGTGGGCCTTCGGCGATAAGGTCGCGGGTCACATCGCCTGAGGTCACGACGCGGTCGTAGGCGGCGGCGGGAACGCCGATCGCATTCATCTGCGCCACCACATCGGCATTGCGGCGCGGCGAGTTGGTGATCAGGACGACCGGGACCTTCGCCGCACGCGCGGCGGCAAGCGCTTCGGCAGCCGCCGGAAAATGCCATTCGCCATTGTGGATCACCCCCCAGACATCGCACAGGATGGCCGAGTAGGCGCCCGACAAATCCGCGAGCGAGCCGATGATGTCAGGCGAATCCGCCATGCCGTTTTCCTGCTGTGACGATCATTGCGAGAGCTGCAGCCGACGGTCCGCCGCAACCGGCCCCGCATTAACCGAAGCGTTTCATCCTGTCACCAGCTTTTCGGCACTTGCGAGGCTGTTGCGCAACGGGCTGATCGAAGGTTGCAACAGGCAGGAACCACCCTTCTCCGAGCTTCGGTCGATCGAAACAATGTCGCACCGCTGATCACCAGGGCCGAGTGGTTAACGAGCCTTGAAAAGATGGGCCGATGTTGAATGTATTTCAGCAACCTGAAATTTAACGATTTTGTGGGCATCTTCGGACCGATATTGGGTCCTGGCAGGGGTGCTGAAGGCATGATCCGCAGATTTCTGAACGACAGACGCGGCAACTATGCCTTGATGACAGTGATCACCATGGTGCCCTTGATGGGCGCGCTGGCGCTTGCAATCGACTACACCGATCTCCTGCGCCAGAAGCAGAACATGCTGAACGCGCTGGATGCCGCCGGGATTGCCACGGCACAGCAGATCGTCACCGGGGCGACCGACACGGCAGTCAAGGCCTATGCGAAGGATTTCTTCGAAGCCAATCTCGGAAAGGTCAGCTCGGCCAATACGGCCCTGACGGTGACGCTGCCCAACAACAACGCAGGTGGCGGCACGCTGAAGCTGTGCGCCAGTTTGACGTTCCACCCCTATTTCCTGCCGGTGGCGGCCATGCTGATCGGAAGAACGTCCACCGATGCCAAAACCTCCGCGTGCTCCGAGATCCGCCTCAAGAACACGCTGGAAGTGTCTCTCGTGCTCGACAATTCCGGCTCCATGAGCATCAACGGCTCCGGCACCGGCCAGCCGCGAATAGATTTGCTCAAAAAGGCCGCTACCGAGCTTGTCAATACGATGGCGCTCCAGGCCGCACAAATGAGGCAGGTCACCAGGCCGGTGCAGTTCTCGCTGGTCCCGTTTTCCGCCTCGGTCAATGTTGGCCCAGCCAACAAGGACGCAACCTGGATGGATACGACCGGCATTTCGCCAATCCATCACGAGAACTTTGATTGGCAGTTCATGTACAAGAACGCGTCGTCTGGTTATGACTCGAATAAATACATTGAAAAGGTCGGCAGTGCTTACTGGAAGCGCGGCAGTGGCTGGGGCACCGGGCAATACGGCCAAAATACCACGGCGACGCGGTTCAGTCTCTTTGCAAACGACATGAAGGCCACGACCTGTACGAAAAAGAACTCGAACGGCAGTTGCAAGACCTCTGTGACCGCCCAATACGAAGCCTGGAAGGGCTGCGTGGAGGCGAGGCCGTATCCCTATAACGACGACGACACGTCGCCGACCACTGGCACGCCCGCCACCATGTTCGTGCCGATGTTCGCGCCGGACGAAGCTGGCAATTTCTGGACCGACACCACTCGCACCAGCACATCGACCTGGGGTTACGCCAACAATTGGTGGATCGATTATTCCGACACGCTGACTGTCACCAAACGCCAGGCGGATATGCGAAAGTATTTTCTGACAAAGCCCTGGGACGCATCGAGTACTGCGGCCGATGATGGGCCCAATTCGGCATGCACGACCGCCGCGATCACGCCGTTGCAGGACATAACCACCACCGAAGGCAAGAAAATCCTGACGGATGCCATCAATGCCATGGCCCCGACGGGCAACACCAACGTGCCGGAAGGGCTGGCCTGGGGCTGGCGGACGGTGTCGAGCAACGAGCCATTCACAGAAGGCCGGCCGAACACTGAAAGGGGCAACGACAAAGTCGTCATCGTGCTGACCGACGGGGCCAACACCTACAGCATCGGCCCCACAAACGACATGACCAGCAGCTATGCTAAGGACGGATCGACCTACGCCGCCTATGGTTATACCGGCCCGAAAACGGGGGAAACCGCGACCCGCCTTTTCGTCAACACGACCGTCCCCAAGACAACTTATACGGCGGCCAACTACACAACCGCGCTTGACCAGCAGATGCAAACGCTTTGCACCAATGCGAAGAATTCGAACATTCTCTTGATGACGGTCTCGCTTGACCTGGTTACCACCAAGCCGGCGGAAAAGACTGCCATAGACGCGCTCAAGAAATGCTCCTCGGATTCGCGCTTCCGCAAGGATCCGACCGACCCGAGCAAACCGGCGAAGCTGTACTGGAACGCGACCGGCGCCACCTTGTCGCAAAGTTTCAAGGAAATCGCCGACGAACTGTCGAACCTGCGCATCGTCAGCTGATCGGCGCGATCTTTTGAACACGGCGCTCCGCCTCGGCGGGGCGTTTTGTTGCGGCGTTGCTCACGTGTCCGTGCATTTGGTTAGCGCCTGGTGAAGCGCTATCCGCGCAATCGAGCAGTTTCCCAAACCCATCCTTCAACGTTTTGTGAAACTGTGGCGGCATTGAAGAATCCGCAGGCGGGGCCGCTTACATCACATGCGTGAACTCTGGCGCACATTCCGGCGTGACTTCTGGCGTGACCGCCGCGGCAATTACGCTCTGATGACCGTTGTGGCGATGGTGCCACTGATGGGCGGCGTGGCCATGGCCGTCGACTACACCGGCGTGGTCAGCGAGAAGCAGAGGGTGGTCAACGCACTCGACGCCGCCAACTTCGCCACCGCGCGCCGGCTGGTGGAAGGCGCCACCGACGACCAGTTGCGGGCCTATGCGCTCGACTTCTTCAAGGCAAACCTCAACGACGTCGATCCCGCCGACACGACGCTCAGCGTTACGCTGCCCAGCAGCACGACCGGCGGCGGCATCGTCAAGCTGTGCGCCAGCCTGGTCTACAAGCCCTATTTTCTGCCGGCAGCGGCGATGCTGATCGGCAGGACGTCGGAAAACGTCACGTACTCCGTGTGTTCGCAAGTCCGGCTGAAGAACACGCTGGAAGTGGCCATGGTGCTCGACAATTCGGGGTCGATGTCGAACACGGGCACGGGTGCCGGACAAAAGCGCATCGACCTTCTCAAGCAAGCCGCCAAGCAGCTCGTCGACACGCTTGCGTTGCAGGCCGCGATGATCAAGCAGATCGACAAGCCGGTCCAGTTCAGCCTGGTGCCGTTCGCCGCCTCGGTCAATGTCGGCGCCAGCAACGACAACGCGTCATGGATCGACGCCTACGGGCTGTCGCCCATCCACAACGAGAATTTCGCCTGGTCGACGCTTAACGCAGCCGACAAATATGCCCAGAAGATCGGCGGCATCTGGTACAAGAAAGGAACTGGCTGGGGTGAGCAGGAGGGGCAGATGCTGACCCGCTTCTCGCTCTACCGCGACATGAAGGTGGTCACCAGCCACGAGCGCATCGTCGGCAGCAAACGCGTGGTCTGCGACAAATATCGTGCCAATCATACATGCTCGGACAGCCACAACGAATACGACTACAACGACACATACGGACCGTTCGCCAGCTGGCAGGGCTGCGTCGAGGTCCGTCCCTACCCCTATAATGTCACCGACGCGCCGGCCTCCGGCGGACCGAACAACACCGGCACCGGCGTCGGCGATCCCGCGACCATGTTCGTGCCGATGTTCGCGCCGGACGAGCCGGGCAATCATTGGTACATAACGCAGGACCCCGACGAGGTGGCCCCTAAGACCTATGGCGCGGCCAACAGCTGGTGGAACGACGATCCGGCGAGCACCACCGGCAAGACCAGGCAATCCAACATGGCCAAATATTTCCAGCCACGGCCGATGAACGCGCCGGTGCTGGGGACGGGTGCCGGTCCGAATTACAGCTGCACCACCACGCCGATCACACCGCTGACCGACGTCGCCAACGCCGCCGGGCTGACCAAGATCAAGGCCGCAATCGACCTGATGGCCCCCAACGGCAACACCAATGTGCCGGAAGGCATGGCCTGGGGCTGGCGCACCGTCTCCAGCACCGAGCCCTTCACCGAGGGCCGCCCGGAGACCGAGCGCGGCAACGACAAGGTGGTCATCGTGCTCACCGACGGCGAGAACACCTATTCGACGGTGAACAGCGACCCGGCCGGCAACAAGTCGACCTATGCCGGCTATGGCTATACCGGCGTCGGCTACAACGGCACTGCGGTCACCCGCCTGTTTGGCGGCACGTCGAGCGCCATCGGCCAGCTCAACTATTCGTCGAGCAACTACACCGCTGCCCTTAACGAGCAGATGGCGACGCTGTGCAACAACGCCAAGGCGGCCAACATCATGGTGATGACGGTAGCGCTCGACATGTCGACGACCGACGCCGGCGACAAGAGCGCGATGGAGGCACTGAAGACGTGCTCGTCGGACTCGCGCTTCCGCAAGGATCCGACCAACCCGAGCAAGCCTGCAAAACTGTTCTGGAACGCGACCGGCGCCACGCTGTCCGACAATTTCAAGGAAATCGCCAACGAGCTCTCGAACCTGCGCGTGGTGAGCTGAGGGTTGAAGCTGCTGATCTTCCCCACCTTGCGGGGGAAATTTGGCGGCTTCGCCGCTTTCGTCATTTTCGACGCTGGCGCAAAGGCTCCGGCCATCATGCTCTTGCGGTGAGTCAAAACGCGTGATGGGTATCGTCACCGCTTCCCGGAGATCGCTCGTGCCCGAAACCGCCAACCATCTCGCCTTCGCGCTGGTCTGCCTGGGCATGGTGCTGACGCCCGGGCCGAACATGATCTACCTGATCTCGCGCTCGCTGTCGCAAGGCCCCAAGGCCGGGCTGATCTCGCTCGGCGGCGTGGCGGTCGGCTTTCTGTTCTATGTCGTATCGGCTGCGCTGGGCATCACCGCGCTGCTGCTTGCCGTGCCGTTTGCCTATGACGCACTGCGCATTGCCGGCGCGCTCTATCTACTATGGCTCGCCTGGCAAGCGGTGCGGCCCGGCGGGCGCTCGCCGTTCCAGGTGCGCGAACTGCCGAGGGACAGGCCGCGCAAGCTGTTCGCGATGGGCCTGATGACCAATCTCCTCAACCCCAAGGTGGCGGTGCTTTATCTGTCGCTGCTGCCGCAATTCATCTCGCTGGGCAAGGGCCATGTGCTGTCGCAGCTTCTGGTGCTCGGCGCCACGCAGATCTCGATCAGCCTGACCGTCAATGCCATCATCGCGGTAACGGCCGGTTCGATCGCCACCTTTCTTGCCGGACGGCCGCTATGGATGGTCATCCAGCGCTGGATGATGGGGACGGTGCTCGCCGCGCTGGCGCTTAAAATGGCGACCGACGCGCAACGCTGATCGGACGCAACGCGCCGAGACTACATCGGCCGCCAACCTTCCCATTCGAATCGGCCGGCCGAACCTGCACGGAGGCCCGCGATTGAGATTTTCGCGGCCCTGCCCGGCAAAAGCCATGATCGCCGCTAAGTCAGGCAGGCATGACAATGATCTGCACCACCAATCACCCGCTCGCGCAAACCCGCTCTGGCGCAGCAAGTCCAAAACCAAACAGGCGCCTACTGCTGATCGGCCTTGCAGCCATGGCCGGCCTCGCTGCTTGCAGCACGGTCTCGGTGCCGACCGGCGAAGGCGCCGGTGTCTCGTCCTCCGCCACCGCGACGCTGGCCGGCATCCGAGCTTCGGCCGGACTGCCGGCGCTGGTGCCGGACGCCCAGCTCGAGCAGGCCGCTCGGCAGCAGGCCGGCTATATGGCCTCACGCGAACGCATGAGCCACACGACTGGCTGGGGAAAGGATTTCGCGTCGCGGATGAAGGACAATGGCGTGCGGGGCGCCGCCGCCGAGAACATCGCGGAGGGCCGCTTCGACCAGCAGAAACTGTTCGACATCTGGATGCATTCGGCCGGCCACCGCCGCAACATGCTCGATCCGGATTTCAGCCGCTTCGGCCTCGCCTATGTACGCGACGGACGCGACAGCGCCATCCGCTACTGGAGCCTGGTGCTCGGAAAATAGCAGCCAGCGGTTACGGCGCGAGCCAGCCGTCAGCCTTTCGCGATCAGCTCGCCGATATCCCCGGCCGACAGCGGTTCGCTGAAATAATTGCCCTGCACCTCGTCACAATTGTTCTTGCGCAGGAAGGCGACCTGGTCTTCCGTTTCGACACCTTCGGCCAGCACCCGAAGGTTCAACTTCTGCCCCAGGGAAATCACGGCGCCGGTGACCGCCTGATCGTTCTCGTCGGTCGCGAGATCGTTGATGAAGGACTTGTCGATCTTCAGCCGCGCCACCGGAAACGTCTTGAGGGCGCTGAGACTGGAATAGCCTGTTCCGAAATCGTCGATCGATATCTGCACGCCGAGCCTTTGCAGTCCGTTCATCGTTGCGACCGCCAGCTCGAAATCCTGCATGATCAGGCTTTCCGTCACTTCGAGCTCGAGATACCTCGCCTCCAGGCCGCTTTCCTTCAATGCGTTGACGACGCGGTCGATCAGGTTCTTCTCCCGGAACTGCCGCGCCGACACGTTGACGCAGACGGTTACGGGCGACAGACCGGCGCGCTGCCAGGCTTTGTTCTGCCGGCAGGCTTCGTGCAGGATCCAGTCGCCGAGCGGCACGATCAGCCCGGTCTCCTCGGCGGTCGGGATGAACATCGCCGGCGAAACCAGGCCTCGCGTCGGGTGGTTCCAGCGCACCAGCGCTTCGACGGCGAAAACCTGCCCCGATCGCAGATCCACCTGTGGCTGATAATGCAGAGCGAATTCCGACCGGGCGAGCGCGTTTCGCAATTCCTCCTGAAGCAGGAATTTTTCATGTGCCGTTGAGTTGAACTCCGGGGCATAGAACTGGAAATTGTCGCGGCCGAATTCCTTGGCGCGATACATGGCGGCGTCGGCATTGGCCAACAGCGTATCCGGGCTGGTCCCGTCCTTCGGGTAATTTGCGATGCCGATGCTGGCCGTCGTTCTCAGCCGATGCTCTCCGACAAGAACCGGTTCCGCGATCGCATCCCTGATCGTCTGCAGGGTTTCCGAGACCACATCGACATTGGTGGTTTGGTCGAACAGGACGATGACAAATTCGTCGCCGCCAAGCCGCACGACGGTGTCGGTGGCCTTCACGCATCCAACCAAACGGCTGGCGACGGTCTTGAGGAGTTCGTCGCCGGCATTGTGGCCAAGCGTATCGTTCACCAGTTTGAAATTGTCGAGATCGATGAACACCACCGTCATCCAGCGATTGTATCGCTGCGCGTAGAGGACCGCCTGGGAAAGCCGATCCTCCAGCAAAGCGCGATTGGGCAGGCCGGTCAGCGCATCATGGTTGGCCATGAAGTGGATCTGGTCTTCCGCCAGTTTGCGCTCGATCGCGATGCCGGCAATGTGGGTGGTGAATTCGATCAGGCGGGTCTCGGCATGGGTGGGTTCGCGCACGGTCATCGAATACATGGCAAAGGCGCCCAACACGACGCCCCGATGCGACAGGATCGGGGTTGACCAGCACGAACGATAGCCATGGGGCGCCGCCAGTTCGCGGTAATCGTCCCAAAGCGGATCCTGCAGAATATCGGTAACAATGACCGGTTCCCGCCGGTAGATGGCGGTTCCGCAGGATCCCACCTTGGGGCCGATGGCCGCCCCATCGATGGCGCTCGTATAGGCTTTCGCCAGGCCCGGCGCCGCACCGTGACGCAAATGAATGCCGTCCTTGTCGAGCAGCAGGACGGAACCGAATATCCCCTTCAACTGAGCCTCGACGAAGCGCATGAGGCGGTCGAGCACGTCCTCCAACGGCGCGCTCGTGGCAATCATTTCGAGGATCTGCGCCTGCCCGCTGCGAAGGACATCCGCCTGTTTGCGGGCGGTGATGTCGTGGGCGATGCCAACCAGGCCGAAGATTTCATTTTGGCGATTGCGCAACGGCACCTTCGTCGACGAAAGCCATTTGCCGTTCCCCGACGCATCGACGACGAACTCTTCCGCGTCGATCATCGGTTGTCCGCTCTTGAGCAGGCGCTCCTCGACCAGGCGAAATTTCCGCGCAACTTCCGGGGGGTGGAGATCAAAATCGGTCAAACCGATCATGTCGCTGGTCTTGTTGCGGCCACTATCGGTCGCAAGGGCGCTGTTGACCACGACGAAACGGCTTTGCGTATCCTTGACCCAGAGATAATCGGGCACCCAGTCGATCAGCGCCTGCAGCGAAATGCGCTCGTCGACGATCTGCCGATTGGCGAGGAGTTCAGTGATGTCCTCATGCGTGGCGATCCAACTGCCATCGGGCATGGGCTGGTTACGGATCTGGATTGTGCGACCATCGACAAGTTTGGCGGTCCAGAGCCGCGAAGCCTTGCCCGAATTGATCGAGCGAGCCGTTGCGAGATAGGTGTCGGCAGCCGTCGCCGCCGTGCCCGCGGGGACCCGGGGTTGGGCTATTTCGCGCAGTGTCACGCCAGGCCGCAATTCCTCGGGCGCAATGCGGTAGATTTCCGCATAGCGCCGGTTGCTCAGGATCAGCCGTTCATCGGCATCGAAAAAGCAGATGCCTTGCGAAATATTCTCGATCGCAGTCTCGAAGCGCAGGGTCTGCCCTTCGAGAGCCGCAATGGTCGTGCGAAGTTCTCCCTCGAGCGTATCGTAGGAAACGTCAGCCAGTCTTGCCAATGCGGCTACGCCCACCGGCCCGCGCGCCCCGACGGATCTTCTGGATGACTTCGTGACCAAACAGACCTCCTCCGGTTTGGCACCTGAAACAAGAAAGGGCCTCTGTCGTGCCAGACGAAAGTCGACTGACAATGTTACAGATGTGCTAATTCAAGATGAACTGTAACGGAATTGGAGGCGTCAGCAACCAGATACCAAAGGTGCAAATGTCATTTCAAATCAACTTCCAACGGCTCATTATCGATATTCTTTTGCACACGCGGGTTTTGACGATCATCCGAGCAACAAATCATCAGGGGCAACCAGCTTGCTGCCAGCGCTACCGGCGCCCGCCTCAATCCATATGCGCGGCAGGAGCGGCCGCGCCGGCCGGAGCGGTCTTCGGCTTGCGCAACAGGAAGACAAACGGAATGGCAACCAGCGTCATCACCATCAGCAGTTTGAAGTCGTTGACGTAGGAGATCATCATCGCCTGGATGTTGACCATGCGGTCCACCTGCGAAAGTGCCGTCGGATCGCCGCCTGCTGCCGCCGGCGAGGCCGCCCACAAATTGGGGTTGAACGGATTGATGAAAGCCGACAGTTCGGTGTGATTGACCTGCGTGTTGCGCACCATGAGAACCGTCACCACCGACACGCCGATCGATGAACCGAGATTTCGAACCAGGCTGAACAGAGCCGTGGCGTCGGTGCGAAAGCGCACGTCGAGCGTGGCGAAGGCCACCGTGGACAGCGGCACGAACACCATGCCCATGCCCAGGCCCTGGATGACGCCGGAGCTGAGGATCAGCCAATTGTCCATTTGCGGCGTGAAGGAGGACATGGTGTAGAGCGACTGCGCGGTGAGCAGAAAGCCGATGACGACGAGGATGCGGGCGTCGATCCTGCTCATGAGCCGCCCAACGACAAGCATCGAAATCATCGTGCCGACACCGCGCGGCCCCAGGACGACGCCGATGGTGACGGTCGGATAGCCGAAGATGGTCGACAGCATCGGCGGCAGCAGCGACATCGAGGCCAGGATCAGCACGCCCATAACGAAGATGAAGGCCAGACCGGTGACGAAATTGCGGTCGAGGAAGATCTTGGGGTCGATGAAAGGCCGTTCCGCCGTCAGTGTGTGGATGATGAACACCCAGAAGCCGGTGATCGAAAGAGCAAGCTCGATCCAGATTTCGACCGAGGAAAACCAGTCGACCTCGCCGCCGCGGTCGAGCAGCAGCTGCAGTGCGCCGACGCCGAGCGAAATCATGGCGAAACCGAAGAAATCGAAGCTGCGGATCCGCCGGGCAACGACCGGCAAATAGGCTGCCATGCCGAGGAAGGCGATGATGCCGACCGGCAAATTGATGAAGAACACCCAGCGCCAGTTGAAATTCTCGGTCAGCCAACCGCCCAGCGTCGGACCCAGGATCGGCCCCAGCATGATGCCGGCGCCCCAGATGGCCATCGCCTGGCCGTGGCGTTCCCTGGGGTTGATGTCGAGCAGGAAGGTCTGCGACAGCGGCACGATGGCTGCGCCGAACACGCCCTGCATCAGCCGGAAGAACACAATGCTCTCCAGGCTCCAGGCAATGCCGCACAGCATCGAGAACACGGTGAAGCCGACAACCGCCGCCAGGAACAGTTCCTTGCGGCCGAAGCGGTCGGCCAGCCAGCCGGTCACCGGCGTCATGATCGCGGCGGCAACGATGTAGGAGGTCAACACCCAGTTGATGTTGTCGGGCGACGCGCCGAGGTCGCCGGTCATGGTCGGCAGCGCGACATTGGCGATCGTGGTGTCGAGCGCCTGCATGACCGTCGCCAGCATCAGCGCCACGGTGATCAGGCCGCGATGCGGCACTTCCTTGAAAGGTTCTGGTGTGGTCATGATGCGGAACTTCCGACAGGTAACAAAAACGTATACACTAGGTTTCCGGGCGGCGAGGCCTTCTCTGGTGAAGAGACCCTCATCGCGGTGGGACGCGATCTATCGATGTGGGGGTTACATCGATCGAAGGTCTCGACACATCAGGCGCTTGCCGCCCGGAAATCCAAGGTCCGAAGGATGGGCGCCGAGATGGTCCAGGTTCTGGGCAGGCCGCGATGCGGCCCGGTCCAATCCACCCCTCGTTCAACCTGCCGTCGGACCGATCCTGTCATCTCAACTTCACCTCGCCTGCGGCGGGCGTTCTGCCGGGCCGTGATCCTGCTTTTCGAGATCACGGTCCATTCACAGTCTATTGTGCTTCGCCTGCGGTGGCGTGGCCGAAGATAGCGGGGAAGCCGCGGGCAACGCCGGTATCCACCGTAACCGAGGCGCTCATACCGGTGCGCAGCGCCATTTTGGCGTCGGCATCGGTCAGCTCCAGGCGCACCGGAATGCGCTGCGTGACCTTGACCCAGTTGCCGGTGGCGTTTTGAGCTGGCAGCAGCGAAAACTCCGCGCCGGTGCCGGCGCCGATCGCCTTGACGGTGGCTTCGAAAGTTCTGCCCGGATAGGTGTCGACGACGATCTCGGCCTTCTGGCCAGGCTTCATGTGGGTAAGCTGGGTTTCCTTGAAATTGGCATCGATCCAGATGTCGCCGGTCTCGACCAGCGCAAACAGCGGCGTGCCGGAACCGACATACTGGCCGACCTTGAACGAGGAGGCCTGGCTGATGACGCCGTCGGCCGGCGCCTTGACCGTGGTCTGCGCCAGATCGTAGGCGGCCTTGTCGCGCGCGGCGAGTGCGGCCATCACGGTCGGATGCTTGTCGGTCTCGATATCGGGATTGCCGGCGAGAGCCGCCTTGGCGCTGATGATGCCTTGCTCGGCAACGGCCAGTTGCTGCCTGGCCTTGTCGAGATCGTTCTTGGCCTCGTCCAGCGACGATTTGGCGTTGATGCCCTTCTGGGCAAGGTCGGCGGCGCGGTCATATTGCGACTGCGCGTAGTCGACCTGGCTGGCATCGGACTTTTCCTGCGCCAGTGCCTGGCTGTAGGCGGCGCGCAGCTGTTCGATTCCGACGCGTGCGACTGCGACCGCCGCGTCGGCCTGCGCCAACGCGATCCGGTAGGGCTCGGGGTCGACGGCAAACAGCACATCGCCCTGCTTGACCTGCTGATTGTCTGAGATGCCGACCTGAACGATGCGGCCGGCCGTGTCCGAGGCGATCGACACCTTGGCCTGCTGCAAATTGGCGTTTTCGGTCTCCTGATAGCGGCCGCCAGTCACCCAGACGTAGCCCCCGCCAATGGCCAGTGCCGCCGGCAGGGCGACCATCAGCAGCAGGCGGCCGAGGCGGCGCTTCTTGACCGGAGCCGGAGCGGGCTGCACCGGGGGAGCCACAGCGACAGGTGCTGCGGCCGGCTGTGCAGGCGCTTCGGCGGCAGGCTGTGCCGGCGTCTCGATCTTGGTTACATTCTCGTCTAGCTTGGCTGCCGCGTTCATGCTGCTGCCCCTTCCGTACTCTTCAAGGACGACGTCTCGCCGTCCGCCAGGTTTTGCACGATGGTGTCCAGCGCCCGGATCAGGACGCGGCGGTCGTCCGGCGAAACGCCGACCAGCGATTCCTCATAAACTTCGCCAGCAAGGCTTTTGACCTCGGCATAGGCCGCGTTCGCCTTGGCTGTCGGGAAGATCATGCGCACGCGCCGGTCAGTTGCATCGGAGCGCCGTTCGATCCAGCCGCCCTCCTCCATCCGGTCGACGAGGCGTGAAACGCTGATCGGCTCGATTTCGAGAAGTTCGGCGAGGCGAGCCTGGGCGACGCCGGCCTCCTTGGCGACGCGAACCAGAAGCCGCCATTGTGCCGAGGAAAGGCCAAGACCGCTGGCGCGCGCCTCGAAGCGCTTGCGCATGAGGCGCTGCACGTCGTGGATCAAAAAGCCCAATCTATCTATGCCGTCGGAAACCATGAGCGGTATATATTATAAGCGTGCTTACCATTCAAGGTGCCGCATTGCGCCAGAGCCGAAAAAGAGGGATGGAGCCATGCAGATGCGGTCATGGCGCTGTCAATGACGGTTGCGGATGACCTCCCGACCGAGACGTGAATTGCCGTCGAGAACGCCGCGAGAAGAAAGGTCGTCTTGCGCGTCCTCTCCACCGGCACACCTAGGCTTTCGGCGGCATTTTCGCCGGCGGGGAAGGCATCGAGCCGGCGGTGGTTCCACAGGGCATAGGCAGGATGGTGCCCGCACCCAGCGCGCCCGGATATTGTCCCAGCGAGCCAGGCCGAGGCCGCCCAGCAGCGGCTTTCCACGATGGTGACCTGCCACAGTCGACCAGCGCCCTTCGATTTTACGACAGGCGCAATTTCGATCAAACTGGCCTCGCAAAAAGCCGACAAAATGTGCCGCCAAATGCGAGGAGACCTATGAACCCGACCGAGAAAGCGCTGTGGTTTGTCGAGAGCCATCTGCCGGAAGCGATCTCGCTTGAAGATGTCGCGCAAAGCAGCGGCGTCTCGCGCTTTCATGTGACGCGCGCCTTTGGCGCCGCCACCGGCCGTTCGGTGATGGGCTATATGCGCGCGCGCCGGCTGACCGAAGCGGCGCGCAAGCTGGCTTCCGGCGCGCCCGACATCCTCGCGGTCGCGCTCGATGCCGGCTACGCCTCGCACGAAGCCTTCACCCGCGCCTTCCGCGACCAGTTCGGCACGACGCCGGAACTGGTGCGCGCGCAGGGCAGCCTCAGCAATCTCGATCTCGTGGAGCCGATCCTGATGGACCAGTCCTTTCTCGCCTCACTGCCGCCGCCGCGCTTCGAGACCGGCCGTCCCTTCCTCATTGCCGGCCTCGGCGAGCGCTACAGCTGCGAAACCAGCGCGGCCATTCCGATGCAGTGGCAACGCTTTGGGCCCTATATCGGCAACATCCCGGGCGAGACCGGCGACGTCGCCTATGGCGTCTGCGTCAATGGCGACGATGCCGGCAATTTCGACTATATCGCCGGGGTCGAAGTTTCGGATTTCTCGGACCTGCCGAAGGAGCTTTCGCGGGTGCGGGTGCCGGCGCAGAAATACGCCGTGTTCACCCATGCCGAGCACATCTCCACCATCCGCCGCACCGTCAACACGATCTGGAACAAATGGCTGCCGGCCTCGGGGCACGATATAGCCGACGGCCCCGAATTCGAGCGCTACGGCCCGGAGTTCGATCCGCGCAGCGGCAATGGCGGACTGGAGATATGGGTCCCGGTGGCCTGAACGCCGCTACAGCTCCAGGTTCCAGTTCTGGCCGACCAGATCCTTGCCGAAGGCGTGATGGCGCTCTTCGTCCACCAGCCTGAAGCCGGCACTCTCGTAGATGTGGCGGGCGGCGGTCAGGATGTCGTTGGTCCATAGGGTCAGCGTCGTGTAGCCCTTGGCACGAGCAAAGCCGATGCACTCCTGAACCAGCCGCTTGCCGATGCCGAGGCCGCGCGCCGATGGTTCGACATAGAGCAGGCGCAGCTTCGCCACCGCGTCGGATTTGCGCACGCCGAAGACCGAGCCGACCACCTCCCCTTGCCGTTCGGCAATCCAGCTGCGTTCCCATTCTGGATCGAAGGATTTTACGAAGGCGCCGAGGATTTCGGCGACCAGCGCCTCGTAGGTTTCGTCCCAGCCATAGTCCTGTGCGTAGATCTGTCCTTGGCGGCGCACCACCCAGCCGATGTCGCCGACCTGCAAGGGGCGCAGCATATACGGCACTTTGGACTCCGGGCTGTCGCCCAGGAGTTGCTGCACCGTCTGCATGGCCTTGACCAGCCGGTCCTGTTCGGCAGCAGGAAGCCGCTCCAGCAAGGCCGCGACCTGGTCGTGCGAAGCCCGGTTCAGCGGCGCGAAGGCCTGCCGCCCCACCGGCGTCAGCGTGATCGACGACTGCCGCGCATCCGACGCCAGCGGCGCGCGCGCAATCAGCTGCAGGTGCTCGAACTTCTTCAGGAGCCGGCTGACATAACCGGCGTCGAGGCCGAGATCGCGGATGAGATCGCTGGCGGTCAGGCCATCGCGATGCGCCAGTTCGTAGAGCACCCGCGCCTCGGTCAGCGAGAAGTCGCTTTTCAGCAGGCCTTCGTCGAGCAGACCTATCTGGCGGGTGTAGAAGCGGTTGAAAGCCCGCACCGCGTCGATGCGTTCCTTGCCGGGTTGATGATGGATCGTCATGGGAAGCCTCCTGCCCCATCAACGATCGGTCATTTATTTGACTTAGTCAAGTATCGAGGAGATGCTCCCCGGTCGTGTCTCAGGCGATCGCGCGGCGGCGCCGCGCGATCAGGACGAACAGGCCGAGCAGCACGACGCTGGCCGCAGCACTGGCGGCGGCAAATTCCGGCACCGGCCGAAAATCCTTGCCGTCGATCAGCAGCGATGCCGCGACCGGGCCGATCGCCAGACCGAAAAGCTGGGCCGCCGGCACCAGAAGCACGGCCGTGCGCGTCTCGTCGGCGGTGATCGCCAGCCGGATCTGATAGGGCACGATGAACAGAAGGATGAAGCCCATGATCAAGGCCGCGACCCAGAAAACCGTCAGGCCGGGGCTGCCGGCGAGCACCACGGAACTGGCGACGGCGACCACGCCGATCGCCACGATGGCGAAGCGGTAGTCGATACGCGCCTCGAAGACGGTAGCCGTCATTGCGCCCAGCACCTGCAATGCCAGGCTGGCCGAGACGATCAGGCCGACGCTGCGGCCATCGATGCCGTATTGTGCGCCAAGCGGCTCGAGAAACGCCCAGACGGAGCCGAAGAACATAAAGTAGCAGAAGACGCACAGCAAAGCGGCAAGCGAAGGAACGGTCAGCACATTGCTGAACTGTTCCTCCTTGGGCAGGTCGGCATAGCTATCGGGAACGATGAAGGCGACCGCCACCGAAGCGATGCAGACGACGGCAAGGACGATGAAGCCGCCTGCCGATCCGGCGGCCGGGATGACGTAAAGCGCCAGCAGCAGGGCAAGGGCGCATTGCGCCAGGGTCTGAAGGGTGACGAAGAAGCCGCCGATGCGCTCGGCCCGGCGCGAACGGGCGATCAGTTCCGTGGCGACCGCCACCAGCCCACCCTCGGCGAGGCCCGCCACCGCGCGGGCGGCAATCAGCGAGGTCGAGGTCAGCGCATAGGCGGTCGCCCCGTTCGCCAGCGCCAGCAAGAGCAGAAGGACGGCACTTTTCAAGCGCATATTGTGGGCGGACAGCATCATGGCGATGGCCGCCGATCCGATGCCGATGGCGATCATCTCCGCCGTGGCGACCAGCGCGAGTTCGTCACCGCTGACATGCCCTTCGGTGTAGAGCGCGCCGAGAAGCACCGGCTGCAGCCCGAGAACGAGCAGGCCGACCGAGCCGATCCACAATGCCGAGGCGAGTTGCGCCCCAGTGGGGTTGCCGACCAGCCAGTCGCCGTTCCCGGCATCCGCGTTACCAGCAGAAGTCACGGTCGCCTCCCAACGTCCTTGCCTGACGGCAAAAAAACTGACAGTCTGTCAGCATTTAGAAACTGATACTCGATCATATTCGTTTGTCAATCAGTAGCGGGACTTGGCACCAACAAGGCTGGGGATGGTCTTGGCGATCGAATGGTCTGGGCGATCGAGAGGATGGCGGCATGAACGAAGCAGTGCAGATGACGACCGAACCGAGGCGCAGGCCCAAACAGGAGCGCAGCCGCGAGCGCATCGACGCCATCCTGTCGACGACCATGCGGCTGATCGGCGAGAAAGGCATCGACGCCGTCACCATGAAGGAAGTCGGCGCACAGGCCGGCGGGCCGATCGCCACCGTCTATCATTACTTCCCCAACAAGTCGGCGATCCTGGCGATGCTCTACGAGCGATTCTCCGAAGTGAGCCGCGCCCGGCTTGCCGCCATCGTTGCCGACATTGGCGGGCTGGACGACGTTATCGCTGCGGCCGACCGGCTGCTCGACGACTACTATGAGCGCGTCGCCGGCGACCCCGCCATTCAGGACCTGCAAAACGCCATCCAGGCTGACAAGGCGCTGAAGAATCTCGACATCGCCGAAACCCGGCGCCAGGCGACGATGTTCTGCGACCATGTCGGCCCCTTTCTCGCGCCAGAGCGACGCAATGAGTTCGGCCGTATGGTTTTCCTGATCTTCCAGATGGCCGGCGGCGTCGTGCGCATGGCGCTGACCCAGAACCAGGAGGAAAGCCGCCACACGATCGAGGACTACCGGTCGATCATCCATACGCAGTTGGGACTGTTTCTCTAGCGCCCGATTCGACCCCGTCCGGTCTGGTGGATGAGGTTTTCGAAGCCGTCGGCCAGGTTGGCTGTGCCGGCGGCAACAATCTTCGACAGGTTCCTGGCGCGACCTGGGGTCTTGTTGGCATCGAGCAGCACGGCCCTGCCCTCATGCACGACAAAGTCGAATTTGCCATAGTCGAAGCCCAGCTTCCGACGCAAGGCGCGCAGTTCGTCGGGAACCGCAACCGGCTGCCGGCGGACGGTGTCGTCGCCCTTGACCAGGCGCTGCGGCGAGACATAGCGGGTGCAGCGCTCCCGATCGCCGCAGAATATCCAGAACCGCGCCGCAAACCCGTCGGGCTCGATTTCGGGAATGAATTTTTCCACGATCAGGTCGGCACGCCTGAAAATCTCCGGCGCCACATCGGCCAGCGAGGCATGCACCTGATAACGGTCGAAGGTCTGCGCGCCCGGGAAAGGCACTGCCTTGCCGGCGCGAACGGATTTTCGGTTGAGCTGCTCCTCGGGCGTCCCCCAATGATTGAGGTTGCTCTTGACGATGACCTGGCCGCTCCAGTTGGCACCCTCCTCGAGGATCGCACCACTGATGCGGCGCTTGGAAATGTCGGTTGCACCAAGATTGAGACAAATCGGAAATCCGCGCGCGTAGTCGACATAGTCCGATGGCGTCACTGTCGCGTCGACATGCAGGACGGCAATATCGGCGTTATGACTTGCCGAGGGTCCACGCATGATCTGCACGGAGTGACCGCGCCGTTTCAGCTCCGCCAGGACGTCGAACAGCATGTAGGGGCTGTCCTGGCGCAGCAGGAGGCCCCGCCGGCTCTGGAAGCGGTCAAATTCATGCGTTATGACGGCAATGCGGGCCATGGCCTTTCCTGCATGAGGTAACTCGCAAGGCAACCAACAGCCTGGAAGGAAATATGTCCAGCCTTTCCCCAAACCGTTCCGCATGACTGAGCATTGGGACGCAATTCGCCGTCATTGGCGGCTTCTCGGGTCGCCGCTGTGTCCGCCCCCGGAAGCTGTCGCCGCCTATGAGCGCGAACTTAGCCTGCAATCAGTCGATGTGGTGCTGCTCGGGGTCACGCCGGAGCTTGCCGGCCTCGGAAGGACCATGCTCGCGATCGACGAGTCCACTGCCATGATATCGGGCATCTGGCCGGGCGATACCGCCTCACGCAAGGCGGTGATCGGCAACTGGCTGGAGTTGCCGCTGGGCGACGAAAGCGCCGGGGCGGTGATCGGCGACGGCTGCCTGTCGGCGCTGGACTCCTCGGTTGCACGGCAGGCGCTGCTTGCCGAGATCGCGCGTGTGCTGAAGTCCGGTGGGCGGGCTGCATTGCGCGCCTATGCAAGTCCTCAGGTACAGGATGATCTGCAGGAGGTCCGGGCGCTGACGCTTTCCGGTGGTGTCGCGACCTTCCACGAACTCAAATGGCGCATTGCCATGGCTTGTGCTGGCAGCGATCCCGACCGCGCCATTCCGGTGCGGGCGATCCTCGATGCCTTCGATGCGCTGTTTGCCGACCGGGAGGCCCTTGCCGCGACGACCGGATGGGAGATGCCGATCATCGGCACCATCGATGCCTATGCGAATTCGAAGACTGTCTACAGTTTCGCCCCGGCGGCGACGCTGGTCGAAGAGGCGAGCCGGTTTTTTGACAGTGTCCGCCTCGCGCCGACAGGGACCTATGGGCTGGCTGAACGCTGTCCGCTTCTGGTGCTTGAATCGCCGCGGCGCCGATAGGGTCTGCCGTCGGATCGCGGCACGGCTCCAATTGGCACAATTGTGCTCACCGTTCGCCTTGACTCTCGAAAGCCACGCGCTTATTTCAGCGCGACGTTAGCACTCTCCCCAGGTGAGTGCTAACGCACATCCGGCACCGCCGGATCGAGGAACAGCTCTCACCGTTCTCATTCGAGGAAGAAAAAATGGCAAAGTCGAAGTTCCGCCCGCTTCATGACCGCGTGGTCGTACGCCGGGTCGAATCCGAATCCAAGACCGCCGGCGGGATCATCATCCCGGATACGGCAAAGGAAAAGCCGCAGGAAGGCGAGATCATCGCCGTCGGCTCCGGCGCTCGCGACGAAGCCGGCAAGCTGGTCCCGCTGGACGTCAAGGCCGGCGACCGCATCCTGTTCGGCAAGTGGTCGGGCACCGAAGTCAAGCTCAATGGCGAAGACCTTCTGATCATGAAGGAATCCGACATTATGGGCATCATCGGCTGATTATCGGCCTCACCGTCAACTAATTTCGGGCTTGATCGCAAGCCCCCTGCCAGGAGCTAAAAAATGGCTGCTAAAGACGTAAAATTCTCCCGCGACGCCCGCGAGCGCATGCTGCGCGGCGTCAACATCCTCGCCGACGCAGTGAAGGTCACGCTCGGCCCCAAGGGCCGCAACGTCGTCATCGACAAGTCGTTCGGCGCACCGCGCATCACCAAGGACGGCGTCACCGTCGCCAAGGAAATCGAGCTTGAAGACAAGTTCGAAAACATGGGCGCGCAGATGGTCCGCGAAGTTGCTTCGAAGACCAACGACATCGCCGGCGACGGCACCACGACCGCGACCGTTCTGGCGCAGTCGATCGTCCAGGAAGGCCACAAGGCCGTTGCCGCCGGCATGAACCCGATGGATCTGAAGCGCGGCATCGACCTGGCCGTGACCGAAGTCGTCGCGGCTCTCGGCAAGGCTGCCAAGAAGATCAAGACCTCCGAGGAAGTTGCCCAGGTCGGCACGATCTCGGCCAATGGCGACGAGTCGGTCGGCGCCATGATCGCCGAAGCGATGCAGAAGGTCGGCAATGAAGGCGTCATCACGGTTGAAGAAGCCAAGACCGCCGAGACCGAGCTGGAAGTCGTCGAAGGCATGCAGTTCGACCGCGGCTATCTCTCGCCCTACTTCGTCACCAACGCCGACAAGATGGTTGCCGAGCTCGAGGACGTCTACATCCTCCTGCACGAGAAGAAGCTGTCCAACCTCCAGGCCATGCTGCCGGTTCTCGAAGCCGTCGTGCAGACCTCCAAGCCGCTGCTCATCATCTCGGAAGACGTCGAAGGCGAGGCTCTGGCCACGCTGGTCGTCAACAAGCTGCGTGGCGGCCTGAAGATCGCCGCCGTCAAGGCGCCGGGCTTCGGTGATCGCCGCAAGGCCATGCTGGAAGACATCGCCATCCTGACCGGTGGCCAGGTCATCTCGGAAGACCTCGGCATCAAGCTCGAGAATGTCGGCCTCAACATGCTCGGCCGCGCCAAGAAGGTGTCGATCTCCAAGGAGAACACCACCATCGTCGACGGCGCCGGCAAGAAGGCCGAGATCCAGGGCCGCGTTGCCCAGATCAAGCAGCAGATCGAAGAGACCACGTCGGACTACGACAAGGAGAAGCTGCAGGAACGTCTGGCGAAGCTCGCCGGCGGCGTTGCGGTGATCCGTGTCGGCGGCGCGACGGAAGTCGAAGTCAAGGAAAAGAAGGACCGCGTCGATGACGCCCTCAACGCGACCCGTGCGGCCGTGGAAGAAGGCATCGTTGCAGGCGGCGGCGTCGCTCTCCTGCGCGCTTCGGCCAACATCAAGGTCACCGGCGTCAATGCCGACCAGGCTGCCGGCATCAACATCGTTCGTCGTGCACTGCAGGCTCCGGCCCGTCAGATCGCTTCAAACGCAGGTGCTGAAGCTTCGATCGTCGCCGGCAAGATCCTCGACAACAAGGGCGCGACCTACGGCTACAACGCCCAGACCGGCGAGTATGGCGACATGATCGCCATGGGCATCGTCGACCCGGTCAAGGTCGTTCGCACCGCTCTCCAGGACGCGGCTTCGGTCGCCGGCCTGCTCGTCACCACCGAAGCCATGATCGCGGAGGCTCCCAAGAAGGAGTCGGCTGGCGGCGGCATGCCTGGCGGCATGGGCGGCGGCGGCATGGGCGGCATGGGCGGCATGGATTTCTAAGAATCCATAAAGCCGCCCATGAGCTAAAGTTGCTCAAGCCCGCAAGCGGGCTTGAGTGGCGGCATGGATTTCTAATCCAGCCAACCTGGCTTATGGATAAGGAAAGGGCGCCGAGAGGCGCCCTTTTTGTTTTAGAGACCAGTTAGTTAGGCCGCGCTCTCCGCCTGCCGCGCAACCTTGCCCGCAAGCACCGCCTGCTCGACGAATGCAGCCACCTCATCGGCCACCACCAGCACCGGTGCACGGTCGCGGGTGGCCCGCGCAATCACCATCAGCCCTTCCAGCGAGGATTCGATCAGCAGCGCCAAAGCGTGCGCGCGGCGTTCGGGCACCCCTGCCCTGACGAAGGCCTGTCGCAGCAAGCCGATCCATTGCTCGAAAGCCGATCGGCAGAGTTCCGCCAGTTCCGGCACATCGGTGGGTGAATCCAGCACCACCGGCGCGATGGGGCAACCCAGCGAAAAATCATTGTCCTCCAGCATGCGCCCGACCGACTGGTAGATGTGATGGACGGCCACTGCAGGATCGCTCTCGGCTGCCAGTGCTTCGCCCAGCCTTTTCGTGACATCGGCAACGCTGTTGCGCGTCACCTCGATGACCAGTTGGTCCTTGCCGCCTGGGAAATGAAAATAGAGCGAGCCGCGCGGCGCCCCGCTGGCGCCCAGAATGTCGTTGAGCGAGGTGCCGTGATAGCCACGCTGCCTGAGCAACAGGCCTGTGGTCTCGAGTATGCGGGTGCGGGTGTCGTTGGCCATGTCAACCTCTGTCAGCAGTGACGCATTATAGGCCTTGCCAAGAATATGACAATCGGTCTATATAGTATGTAGATCAGTCTATATATATTGTTAAGGAGAGTGACATGCGCAGCTACCGTCTCGAAGGGTTTGGTGGAACCGAATCCCTGGCGATGCGCGACGAGGCGCGGACGGAACCGAAACCGCATGAGATCGTGGTGCGAGTCCGCGCCGCCTCGCTCAATCGGCGCGACACGATGATCCTTGGCGGCACCTATCCGTTGCCGCCGCGGCAAGGCATCGTGCCGCTGAGCGACGGCGCCGGTGACGTCGTCGCAATCGGCGATGCCGTTACCCGTTTTGCCGTCGGCGACCGCGTCACCGGCAGCTACTTCGCCCGCTGGATCGATGGCCGCATCAATGCCGGTCTGATCGACCAGCTCGGCTGTACGCTGGACGGCATGCTGACTGAGTTTGCCGTGCTCGACGAACAATGGGCGGCGCGACTGCCCGATCATCTGAGCTGGCACGAAGCGGCGACGCTGACCTGCGCCGGCGTGACGGCCTGGAACGCGGTGACCGGGACCCGGATTCCGAAGCCTGGTCAATGGGTTCTCACCATCGGTTCGGGTGGCGTTTCGCTGTTTGCTCTGCAGTTCGCCAAGTTGCTCGGCTGCCGGGTTGTCGCCATCACATCGCGCGCGGAGAAGGCCGACAGGCTGCGGGCGCTGGGCGCCGACCTCGTTGTCTCCAGCACCGACATACCGGAATGGGGCGGCTGGGCGCGCGAGCAGACAGGCGGCATCGACCTCGTCGTCGAAACCGGCGGCCCGGCCACCTTCGCGCAGTCGCTGATTGCCAGCACGCTTTATGGACACATCGTGCTGCTGACGCTGCAGGACGCCAGTGGCAGATCGATCGAGATGCCGGCAGCGCTTTATCAGCGCAGCCTCGCCACCATCAGCCGCCTGTTCGTCGGCAGCCGCAGCAATCTCGAGGCCATGCTGCGCGCCGTGTCGCAGCATCGCCTCAAGCCCGTTATCGACAGGGTCTTCCCCTTTGCCGAAGCCCCCGAAGCGTACCGCCACTTCCAGCAGGGCGACGTGTTCGGGAAGGTTGTCATCGACTGCGCCTGACCCAATTGCCCGCTTTTCAACCCCGAATCAGGAGAACGACCATGACCATCCGTGAAGCTTCCGCAGAATGGCAAGGCACGCTGAAGGAAGGCGGCGGCCGTCTGCGGCTTGGCAGCGGCGTCTTCGAAGGCGCCTATTCCTTTCCGTCGCGGTTCGAGAATGGTCCGGGCACCAATCCCGAAGAGCTGATCGGGGCAGCACATGCCGGCTGCTTCTCGATGGCGCTGACCTTCATCCTCGGCCAGGAAGGCCACGTCGCCCGCACCATCCGCACCGTCGCCAAGGTGCATCTCGGCGCGACCGCCGCCGGGCCGACGATCACCCGCATCGAGCTCGAAACGGAGGCGGAGGTCACGGATCTCGCCGAAGACGAGTTCGAACGCCTGGCGCAGTCGGCCAAGGCGACTTGCCTCGTCTCGCGCGCCTTGGCCGGCGTGCCTCAGATCACCCTAAAGGCCGTGCTGGTCAAAGCCGTCAAAGATCAATGAAACCGGGAGAATATGATGAAACAGGAGCTTATCATGGACGCAGCCGGGAATGATTTGTCCCGGCAGACGGCCGAGATCATGCATCGCTTCAACGATGTGTTCCAGCTGCACGATCCGTCCGCGCTTGCCGAGTTGGTGGCGCAGGATTGCGTTATCGAAAACACCGTGCCGGCACCGGACGGCGCCCGCCATGCCGGCAAAGAGGCATGCATTGACCTATGGTCGGCGATCGCCACCCAGCCTGGCACGCGCTTCGACCTTGAGGAGACATTCGTCGCCGGCGAACGGGCGACGATCCGCTGGCGCTACTTCATGGCCGACGGCAACTCCATCCGCGGCGTCAACCTGATGCGTGTCGCGGACGGGCTGATCGTCGAGGCGATGGGTTACGTCAAGGGATAGAAGCGTTGTCACGGAGGTGGCGCAAAAGCGCGCAGGCAGTGAAACGGTGCTCACCAAACTGAGCGAACTGATGTTTGTCGACGTGTTGCGCCGTTACTTGGAATCGCTGCCGCCACAAACCACGGGATGGCTGGCTGGCTGCGCGATCCGCACCTGGCGAGGGCACTGGCGCTGATCCACGACCGGCCGGCGCATAACTGGACGGTGGAGGCGCTGGCGGAGGACTCCGCGCTGTCGCGCAGCGTGCTCGCCGAACGCTTCACCATGCTGGTCGGCATGCCGCCAATGCATTATCTCGCCAAATGGCGCATGCAGATCGCCTCGGAGCTGCTCAGCGCCGGCTACGAATCCGAGGCAGCGTTCAGCCGCGCCTTCAAGAAGATGATCGGCCTTCCGCCCTCGGCCTGCGTCTAGGCATCCGGACCGGATCCGGAACGACGAAGAGTAGGCCGAGGCCTGGCAGCTCCTGTTCTATCGATCAGCCAGCGCCAGCTTGGCGCCGAGCATGACAAAGGCGCCGGCGAAGGTGCGGCGCATCCAGGTCAGCACCATCGGCCGCGACACGACATGGCTCCGGATCGAGGCGGCAAAGATGCCGTAAGCGACGAAGACGACGAAGGTCAGCAGCATGAAGACGCTCGAGAGCTCCAGCATCTTGGCAAATGCGTTCGGTTCGGTCGTGCTGACGAATTGCGGCAGGAAGGCAAAGAAGAAGATCGACAGCTTCGGGTTAAGGATGTTGATCAGGATGCCGGAGGTGATGACCTTGGCTGCCGAGCGGGGTGCCGCGTTTTCATCGACGCTCAGGCCGCCCTTCTCCTTCAGCGTGTTCCAGGCCATGTAGAGGAGATAGGCGACGCCGAGATATTTCAGCGTCTCGAAGGCGACAGCACTGGTGTGCAGCAGCGCCGCCAGGCCGGTAATGGCGGCGGCCATATGCGGGATGATGCCAAGCGTGCAGCCGAATGCAGCAGTGATCGAGGCGCGCGCCCCGCGCGAAAGGCCGGCGCTCAGCGTGTAGAGAACGCCGGTGCCGGGCGAAGCCACGACGATCAGCGACGTCAACAGGAATTCGATGCTCATGGTTCCTCCAACGCCCTGCCCGTGGTCGAAGCTATCGGGGGATGTGGGATGAGGCAAGGTGGGCGTCGGCTAGATCGTTGGCATCCCGTGCGCCTTGCGCGCCATCAGGCAATCGTCGCCGCCAGGCATGCAGGCGTGGCAGACGTCCGGGCGGATCTCGTAGATGCCGCAGGCCGTGTGCTTGCCGATCTCGCCCGTAAGCGCCGAACAGCGCACGCCCTCGCAGCGCATGCCGGACAGGTCGGCGGACACGAACTTTTCCGGAATCCGGTCAAGTTGCGCATCGTCCTCGGTCGAGAAGCGCGGCCATTCGGCCGAGTAGGAGCAGCAGGCGCCGCAGCTCTGGCAATCGAAAACCGGCTGGTCGTCCTGTTTTGACGACCGGATATCCCTGGCGGCCAACGCGACCAGCCCAGGCGCTGCGAGATTGCGATCGGCTTGGTGCGGCAAGGCGCTATTTCTTCTTGCCTGCCTTGCCCTTGGGCGTGGCGGCTGGCGCCTCGAACAGATCGGTCGCCGACGGTTCGGCGGCCTTCGGCGCGGCAGCGGGATTGGCCTGCTTTGCAGTGGCAGCAGCCGGCGCTGCCGGCTGGTCCTTGGTGGAAAACTTTATGGCCATGTCAGTCCTCGTCGGAAAAGCGGGATGATGGTGCGCGCGGATTGCGCAAGCGGCCGATCAGCGCCGAGACCGCTGTGATGTTCATTTCCTCGGGCGACCAGTTCCTCGCCTCGGCAATGTGGTGCGCCGCCAATTCGCGATGCGTGCTGCCGCTATAGGCGGCATCCTGGTAGGTCACGCGCTCCTGGGTCTTTTTGTCCTCGCGGACATATTCGACCAGATAGTTCGGGGCTTCGGCACGGCCGCGCACGCCGACGCGCACCTGGGCATCGCCATGCGCGCGCTTGCAGCGCTCGAGCTTTTCCAGCACACGGCGGACATATTCGACCGGCTTGTCCAGGCCCGGGACCATGGACGCTATGGTCGCATCGGCATCGATCGGCGTCGGCGGTACGCGCTTGGTGGCCATCAGCGTTTGCCTGCCCGCTTCGGCAGCGCCGCAAGGGCTGCGGCCGCTGCCATGTCGTCGGCTTCCTTTTCCTTGCGCAGTTCGCGCAAGCGCGCGGTCTTGGCTTCGCGCGCCTCGCTGACGGCATCACGCTCGGACAGGATGCGGTTGAGTGACATCGACTGGGTTTGCGTCTTGCTGAACAGCGAGCCGGCCTGTTCGGCGGTCTTGGATTGAGTGGTCAAAACTTTCTCCTGTCGGGAGCCTGGTGCCGATAGAGCGAGACCGGGCTTCGGTCACGACCAATGCGATACGGCATCGGGGCAATATGGGCGGTTCAGATTGCTGGATCGTCCCTTAGCACGTTCCGGCCGGCGTGCGGCGCACTTTTAGCGGCATGACGCATAAAATGAAAAAGGCCAGGCACCGCCTGACCTTCCATGAAAGCGCCGCGCATCCAGTTGGATGCGCAAGGCGCTCCTTTCAGCCTTTCATCGGTGCCAGTACATCCGTGGTCACCGGAAGGCCGAATTCCTTATCAGGCCGCCTTCAACTGGTCGGCGGACATCTTGCCCGACTTGTTGTCGCGGGTCATCTCGTAGCCGAGCTTCTGGCCCTCGACGATGTCACGCATGCCGGCGCGCTCTACGGCCGAGATGTGGACAAAAACGTCGGCGGAGCCGTCGTCAGGCTGAATAAAACCAAAACCTTTGGTGGCGTTGAACCATTTCACTGTGCCGGTGGCCATGAAGAACCCTTTCCCTGGCAAATATTCGTTCACCATCGTGCGACTGCACAACAGCGTTTTGTCTCGATTTTTGATGGGGAAGTTCGTCAAAGGCGCGCATCATGCGCGGATAACAAAAGTCGGTCAAACAAATATCGACATGTTTCTTATAGACTTCTTTTAGCGCCGAGTCAATTTCTGGTTTGGCCGGAGCCAAAATTCAACCTGAGGATGCCTGAGGCATAAGCCTCAACTGACGAGGTGGCGGAGCTCAAGGCGTTCCAAAATATTCAACGCCCCGGAACCAATCGCAAGCCGGCGCATTTCCGTGGTGTCAGCAATTCAGAGAACAATCTCGGTAATGCTGGCAAAAGAACGCCTCCCGCACATTAAACGGTGCGAGAGGCGTTCTTGTATGTGCCCTTGTCTGACGCAATTCCCAAGGGAAAACCGTTTCACACTTTTCCTTAAACTCACGCCGGCGGCCTACAGGATCGCGCTGATCAGCGGCAGGATCTCGTAGCGGAAACCGCGGCCGGAGCTCGACACCGGATCGCCGTCGGTGACCGCTCTTGCCTCGGCTTCGCTGCTGACACGCAGGATCAGCAGACCCCAAGGGCCGGCCGGGTCGGCGACCGGCCCGGCCAGGATCATGGTGCCCTCGGCAAGCTTGCCGCGCAGATAGTCGGCATGCCGGCCCATCAACTCCCTCTCCTCCTCCGTCAGGGTGAAGGCGAAGTCCGGCCGAGGCGGGATCAGCCGGCAGTGGAAGATTGTTGGCGCGGTAGTCTCACGCGGTCCATCATTGCTGGCCATCGGTCACTCACCGTATGTCATTAGTGGTCCTATTCGTCCGGGCCGGGTTCCGGCCAAGTCTCCTTCGCTGCTTCCGCATACCAGTGCCGCATCGCCGGCGTTGCCAACACGGCGTCGACGTAGGCGCGCGTGTCGGGCGCGAGCTTGCCGCCATAGGTGTCGAAGCGGGTGACGACAGGTGCATACATGGCATCGGCCGCGGTGAAATGACCGAACAGGAAGGGGCCGCCCTTGCCGTATTGTTCCCGGCACTGGCGCCAGATCGTTTCGATGCGCGCGCGCTGCATTTCGCCTTCGGCGTCGAGCGGCTTGTGGCCCTTCGGCCGGCGCAAATTCATCGGCCAGCCATAGCGCACCTCGCGAAAGCCGGAATGCATCTCGGTCGCCACCGAGCGGGCCAGCGCTCGGGCGCCGATATCCTGAGGCCAAAGCTTTTTCTCCGGAAACAGGTCGGCGAGATATTCAAGGATGGCAAGGGTTTCCCAGACAATCCTGCCATTGTGATTCAACACTGGCACAAGGCCGGTGGGCGAGACTTTCGCCAGAGCGGCAAAGGTTTCGGGCGTGCGCAGGCGCACGAAACCTTCCTCGAACGGGATATCCAGATGCTTCATCGCCACCCATGGCCTCAGCGACCAGGACGAAAAGCACTTGTTGGCGATGATGAGCGTAAATTCAGCCAAGGCGGTCTCCCCAAAATTTCGTCACACTAGTCACACGATACGACGCGGCAAAGCGTTTCGGCGACCTATAAGCGACCAGATGCGACGATGATCGGCCGCCCAGGGAACCTAAGCCAAGCCGGCCCGTTTGCCTCCTGCGAAGGAATCCCCAGAAATCCTAGGAGATGTAAAGATGGTGAACAAGGATCAGGTTGCCGGCGTGGCCAAGCAGGCCAAGGGCTCGGTCAAGGAGGCCGGCGGCAAGGCGACCGGCAACAGGCAGACCCAGGCCGAAGGCACTGCAGACAAGACCGCCGGCAAGGTGCAGAAGGTCTATGGCGACGTGAAGGACAAGATCAAAAAGGCGCTCTGACCCGATCTCGCAGGCAATGAGGAAGGCGGCTCAAGGCCGCCTTTTTCTTGTCAGAGGCTGACGCTCTTGCTGAAGGCGCTGGTGAACTTGACCTCGCCGTGGTCGCCGGCCGCCTCGCCCAGCACTACGTCCATGCTGTCCCCGGTTACCCTCACCAGCGCGAAGCCGCCCATATAGGCGGCCTTCGGCTTGAACAGGTCGAGGCCATCGCTTTTGTAGATCATCGGCACTTCGTGCTGATGGCCATGGAAGATGGCGATGACATTGTAGCCCTTCAGCGCCGCCAGCAGCGCCTGGCGGTCGGCCTCGCTCCACCAATGCGGCGCGCCTGCGCCGTCATCGTCATAGGTGCGCTTGGCCGGGTCCCAGCGCTCGACCGAGAAAGTGTCCCAGCCATAGTGCTGGAACAGGATGACGGGACGGCCATCCGCCGCGTAGGTCGCCAGATCCTGCTTCAGCCACGGCAGGCTGCTCACCGCGCCGTGGCCGGTGTCGCCGGCAAACCGGTGGGTCTGGACGAGATGCAGGCCGCCCCAGTCCCAGGAATAGCAGTCGGTGTCGACATCGTATTCGGTGGCCGGCACCGGGGGCTTGAAGAACACGCCGGGGCGGTGGTTGACCTCGACATAGTCGCGCAATTCGCGCCGGTACCAGTCGACGTGCGGCGGCGAGCCGTTCTGGTCGAGATCGTGATTGCCGAGGCCGACATAGACCGGCATGTGCACGCGATCGGGACCGACGCCCTGTTGATAGCGCTGGCTGAACTGCAACAGTTGCGTGCCTTCGCTGGGCTCGGTGATCTGGCCGCCGCCATCGTCGGTGATGTCGCCGCCGACAACGAGGCCGAGCGGCGCATCGATGCGGCTGCCGGCCGAACGCAGGCGGGTTGCAACGCCATCGATCTCGACTGGCCATTGCCGGCCGGCCAAGCCATTGAGGACAGCGACATTGCGCAACAGCGCGGCATCGGTCTTGCCTTCCTCCAGGCAGTTGGGGCTGAGGCCGCTCGACATGCGGCAGGCATGGACATCGGCGATGAACAGAAAGGTGGCGTCGATGGGCTGGATGCGCTTGCCGGTCTGGCCAAGCGCGGCGCGCGGCAGCATGCCAGCCATGGCAAGGCCGGCTGCCTGTGCGAGGAAATTGCGACGGGAGAGGACGAGCTTGCGATTCATGACCTGAAATTCAGCACAGCCGGCGCCCCACCGTCCAGTTGCCAGGAATGGCAGGTCGACACGGCACTGAGGCTCTGGCATTTCTTGGGTCATGCTGGCGCGCAGCAAATACAAGCAGAGGGGAGGATTTCATGAGAGCCGTTTCGATAGGCGTGGTGCTGGCTGGGTTGCTGCCGGCGGCTGCGGTGCATGCCGCCGATTGTGTCGACGCAAAATCGGCCAAGGCCGGCTTCGTTCTGGAAATGCCTGGCGTCCGCAGCGAGTTTCGGCCGGTGGCCGGCGGCATGGTGTCCGTCGCCAACAACTACGAATCGCAATCGCCGCAGACACAGTTCCTGTTTGCCGGCCTGGTCGAAGTGTTTCGCGACAGCGATACCGGACGGGTGGCGACGATTCCGTTTTCCGATCTGCGAAAACTGTTTCCGCTGAAGACGGGAGCCAAGAGCACGATCGAATTCGTCGAGTTGTCACCGAACAAGCAGCCGAAGAGCACCAAGACACTGAGCCTGGTCGTCAAGGGCAAGGAGACGTTTAACGTCGGCGGCTGCAAATACAACGTGCTGGCGGTCACGGAGACCTTCAAGAACGGCGCCGGCGAGACGCTGGACACATTTACCGCGCTTTATGCGCCCGATCTGCAAGCGTCTCTCGCCCGGCGCTACGACGAAGGGACCAGCGCGGAATCGGTGAACGGTTACGACACGATCAAGCCGCTTTCCAACTAGAACAGCGCAGTTCCGGCCTCAAGGTTCTCCCGGCCGCAGCAGGATCCTGCGACGCCGCTTCGCTCTGCTCGGATTGGCGGCTTTGAGCTGCCCTGAAGTTCGGCCAGGCAATCGCGCAGCACGCTGGCATCCTGTGCCGCCTTGGCCATCGACATGGCGCCGGAATAGGCGGCGATGGCGAGTGCCGCAAAGCGCTCGGGGTCGGTGCCCTGCTCCCTCCCCGACTGCTGGTCGGCTCGCACCTTGTCGGCAACCGCCTGACGCCATCCGGCAAAGATATCGTCCAGAGCGGCGCGGAAATCCGGGTCAGCGAGCGACAGTTCATGCGCCAGATTGTTAAGCGGACAGCCGCGCACGAAGCCTTGCTGCTCAAGCTCGGTCGCCACCGCCTCGAACACCGCGCGCACGCCTTCGCGCGCCGAGCCTGCCGCCCGTACAGGGTTAATCCAGGTTTCATCGAGGGCCGCTGCCACGCGCTCCTCGATCACCGCCAGAGCGAGCGCCTTCTTGGTCGGGAAATGATGATGCAGCGCGCCGCCGCTGACGCCTGCGGTCGTCATCAACTCGCCAAGAGCGGATGCATGATAGCCACGCGCCTGGAACGACGCTTCGGCGACATCGAGCACCTTGTTGCGCAGCCCTTCGGGATCGTTGGTGCGTTTTCGCGGCGGCCCTTTCGGAGCCCGAGCAATCTCTGCTGACATTTGCCAACGATAGCAGATTGACAAAACAGGACAACCGGTCTGTTTTATAAACCGGATGATCATCCTGTTTTTTGGAGACGACACAATGACCGTACCCCTGAGTGCGCCTGCGACGGCAAGCCTGCTCGCTTCGCCTGTGGTCGAGTTGCGGCAGTACACGCTGAAGCCGGGCCGGCGCGAGACGCTGATCGACATCTTCGACAGTCGGTTCATCGAAGGCCAGGAACACGCCGGCATGACCATCATCGGACAGTTCCGCGACCTCGACCGCCCCGACATATTCGTCTGGCTGCGCGGCTTCGATGGCATGGAAGCGCGGAAGCAGGCGCTCACCGCCTTCTATGACGGGCCGGTGTGGACGGCGCACCGCGACGCCGCCAATGCGACGATGATCGATTCCGACGATGTGCTGCTCTTGAAGCCGGCATGGCCAGGCGCCGGCTTCGATCTGTCAGGCGCGCAGCGAGGCGCCATGCCGGCGGATGGCAAGCCAAGCGCAGACAATGGCTTGACCGGTGTTGTTGTCATCCAGATTCATCATCTGCGGTCTGGCGCCGAAGCCGATTTCGCCGGCAATTTCGAAACGGATGCCGTTCCGGTCCTTATCGGCGCCGGCGGACGGTTGCTTGGCGCCTTCATCACCGAGCACGCCGAAAACAGCTTTCCCCGCCTGCCGGTGCGCTTGAGCGAAAACGTCTTTATCGCGGTGACGGGTTTCAACAGTCCCGAGGCGCATGCCAGTTACGAAGCCGCAGTTGCCGCTTCGCCCCAATGGCAAGCGGCCGATGTGACCTGGCGGACCGAAACCTTGCGCCTGACGCCGACGTCGCAGTCGCTGCTGCGGTAACCGGATCGGCACGCGACCAACCGAAGTTCATACTGAGCGATAGGCCGGCGGCTTGACCGTCCTCGCCGATCGGCATTGCTTTCGTGACCCAACAGCGAGAGCATTCGATGCGACTTGGCCTTCAATGAGACTTTCTGGAAAACGGGCACTGGTGACCGGCGGCTCGGACGGCATCGGCCTGGCGATATCGGAAGCCTTCTTGCGCGAGGGCGCCGACGTGCTGATCGTCGGCCGCGACACCAGCAAGCTCGAGACCGCCCGCGAGACACTTGCGGCGGAGGGCAACGTCGGCACCCAGTCGGCCGATCTCTCGACCTCTTCCGGCATCGATGCCGTGGTCGATCGCGCGAAAGCAACCGGCCCACTCGACATCCTCGTCAACAATGCCGGCGTCGCTTATCTGGTGCCTTTCGAGACCGTCACCGAGCACCAATTCCAGCAATCCTTCGCGCTCAATGTGACGGCGGCGTTCTTCCTTACCCAGCGCCTGCTGCCGCATTTCGGCGCCGGCGCTTCGGTCATCAACATCTCGTCCTACTTCGCCAACAAGATGATCCCGAAGCGGCCATCGAGCCTGTATTCCTTGTCCAAGGGCGCGCTGAATTCGCTGACCAAGTCGCTGGCCTTCGAGCTTGGTCCGCGCGGCATCAGGGTCAATGCGATTGCGCCCGGCACGGTCGAGACCGCCATGCGGCGCAAGTCGATCGAAAACCTGCCGGCGGCAGCGCAGGCCGAGCTGAAAGCCTATGTCGAGCGCAGCTACCCGCTCGGCCGCATCGGCCAGACCAGCGATCTTGCCGGCATCGCCGTCTATCTCGCCAGCGATGAGGCGGCGTGGACCAGCGGCGGCATTTTCGCGATTGATGGCGGGTATACGGCGGGGTGACCGTTTGGACGGCCCTCTGCCTCGAACAAGCGGAGCACTTGACCAAACTTCCGATACCGCGTCTGTCTGCAGATTGAGCAATGCTTCAGACATTCGTGGTGCCATGCCGTCTATCGATCCACTGATCCTCTTCTACACAACGTTCTTCAGCAAACCCGTCGATATCGCGTCGATACAGTGCGAAATTCCCGGGCGGTGGACACTGGACAAACGACGGATTTCCGAGGCCGCGGCAGTCGTCTTCCATATTCCGAACTTTCGTGAAGTTGGCGATGCCTACAAATACCCTGGTCAATATTGGGTCGCCTGGTCGATGGAATGCGGCCAAAACTACAAGCGACTTGCCGACCCCAAAATCATGCGGCACTTCGATATCATCATGACGCATGAATCCCGGTCTGATGTCTGGGTACCCTACCTTCCGCGTGCGGTGTGGTGGAAAGATGCGCTGGCCAGACCAATCGTGCCGAAAACGGAAGAAGCGCCGGTCGCACTCTTCCAGTCGGCAGGCCTGAATTATAGCGGCCGAGTCGATTTGGCGAACGAACTGGCGCGCCACATCAAGATCGATTCTTATGGCCGATATCGCAACAACCGATCGGTCTCTGGCCCCGATCTGGGCTCGAAGACCAAGATCGAAACCATTGCGCGGCACAAATTCTGCCTGGCCATGGAGAACTCGATCGAGGCCGACTATGTCACCGAGAAAATCTATGACGCGTTCATGGCGGGCACGGTGCCGATCTACCTTGGCGCTCCCAATGTGGACGAGTTCGTTCCGGAGCACTCCTTTATTGACGCCAGTGCCTTCGCCAGCGCCAGCGATCTTGCAGCCTATCTCCAGCACCTGATCGCAACGCCGCAAGACTACGAGGCTTATTTCGACTGGCGCTCAAAGCCATTGCCCGACAATCTCGTCAAACGGGTGCAATCATTGGAAACACCCGCGTTCTGCAGACTGATGAGCGTCGTGCGCCAGCGTCTGGAGGCGCGGACAAGCACGCCTTCCGGACGGCGAACACTTCCGTTCGGCTATAGATCCTATCTCAGGACAAAGCTGCGCCGTTGGAGGAAAAAGGTTCCGAGCTGACGGTCCGCGATCAGGCGCGCTTTCAGCAAAATACGGAGGACAAAGAGCGTCTCTTGCGACGTCGAGACGGCTTTGACCTTGCCGCCATGCATCTTGGAAATCTCCGAGGCTATGTGGAGGCGCTCCCAGGGTGGACTTGAAATTCTCGGCTTCGCGATCCGAAGCTCGATCCGGATGCGATGCCGGATTTTGGTCGGGAAACTGAACAGAAGGACAAGTGCATAAGCTACCTCATCGCTGCTGTTGCCAGTGAGACGCCGGCACGGATGGTAGTTTGTGTGGCAGCGTCGCTCGTAGGTAGACGTGAATTGCGCATTGCTGATCCTGGGGGAAGTTTGCGTAGAGCAATCCGCCAGCTCGACATGATCTTATCGAGCTAAATCCGCAAGTTTCCGTCCACTTTATGGGATCAAGCCGCACTGAGGAGCAATTTCCTTCACACGAAAGTGGAGGGTGCAGGATCCCGAAGGGCGGCGCTACTGCTTCAACCGATTTACTGCCTGCCGGCCGCAATCTCTGCTTGAAGGCCATTGTGCAACGCGATACGCCGTTGCCGAATTCGATCGTCGGAGAGACAAGTGACCGCTGCCAGGACCAGAACCGAAACCGACACGTTCGGCCCCATCGAGGTTGCCGCCGACCGTTACTGGGGCGCGCAGGCGCAGCGTTCCCTCGGCAATTTCAGGATAGGCTGGGAAAAACAGCCGGCCTCGATCGTGCGTGCGCTCGGCATCGTCAAGCGAGCGGCGGCGGAAGCCAATATGGAGTTGAAGCGGCTCGATCCGGCAGTCGGCAAGGCGATCATCGAGGCGGCGCAAGAGGTGATCGACGGCAAGCTGAACGATCATTTCCCGCTGGTCGTCTGGCAGACCGGCTCGGGCACGCAGTCCAACATGAACGCCAACGAGGTGATCTCCAACCGGGCGATCGAACTTCTGGGCGGCGTCATGGGCTCGAAGAAGCCGGTGCACCCTAACGACCACGTCAATATGAGCCAGTCGTCGAACGACACCTACCCGACAGCCATGCACATCGCGTGCGCCGAGCGCATCGTGCACGATCTGCTGCCGGCGCTGAAGCATCTCCACGCTGCGCTCGAGGTCAAGACGAAGGCCTTCGCCCACATCATCAAGATCGGCCGCACCCATACGCAGGACGCGACACCCCTCACGCTGGGCCAGGAATTTTCCGGCTACGCCGCGCAGGTGGCCTCTTCGATCAAGCGCATCGAGATGACGCTGCCCGGCCTGCAGGAACTGGCGCAGGGCGGCACCGCCGTCGGCACCGGCCTCAACGCGCCGGTCGGCTTTGCGGAAAAGGTGGCGGCGCGCATCGCCGAAATCACCGGCATCACCTTCGTCACCGCGCCGAACAAGTTCGAGGCGCTCGCCGCGCATGATTCCATGGTGTTCTCGCATGGCGCCATCAACGCGGCGGCCGCCGCCCTCTTCAAGATCGCCAACGACATCCGCTTCCTCGGCTCCGGCCCGCGCTCGGGCCTCGGCGAACTGTCGCTGCCGGAAAACGAGCCGGGTTCCTCGATCATGCCGGGCAAGGTCAACCCGACCCAATGCGAGGCTCTGACGCAGGTCTGCGTGCAGGTGTTCGGCAACAACGCCTCGCTGACCTTCGCCGGCAGCCAGGGCCATTTCGAGCTCAACGTCTATAACCCGCTGATGGCCTACAACTTCCTGCAGTCGGTGCAGCTGTTGGCCGACGCTTCGATCTCCTTCACCGACAATTGCGTCGTCGGCATCGAGGCGCGCGAAGACAACATCAAGGCCGCGCTCGACCGCTCGCTGATGCTGGTGACAGCGCTGGCGCCGACGATCGGGTACGACAATGCCGCCAAGATCGCCAAGACCGCGCACAAGAAGGGCACCACCTTGCGCGAGGAAGCACTGGCCACCGGGCTGGTCAGCGAGGCAGACTACGACCGGCTGGTGCGGCCGGAGGACATGACGCATCCGGGTTAAGCGATTCCAGGGGAAGTGCCTTCCTCGAAGCGCGCAGCCCTTCCTCTTTGGAATTGCGTCAACTAGAAATCCGAATTGTGTGGCGGGACAATTTGCTCCCGCCGCTGCTGGCCGCGACAAGAATTTTGCGTCGGTCGAACGATCCCGAAATGTACATCCTGTGAACAATGTGTCGCCGGACTGGCGGCTTTGGTGAACAGTCGGCTTGGTCTATCTGACCGGGACATCAACCCTTTTCGGAGAGCCACCATGTCCATCAACACTTCCGCTGCCGGCGCCGGCATCGCGTCCAACAGCTCCACCACCATCCTGCTCGGCCGCATCCTGCTCGCCGCCATCTTCCTGCTTTCCGGCTTCGGCAAGCTCACCGCCATTTCCGGCACCGCCGGCTATTTCGGCGCCATGGGCCTGCCGGTGCCGACCATAACGGCCATTGTCGTCGGCCTGATCGAATTGCTCGGCGGCCTTGCCGTGCTCGTTGGCTTTCAGACCCGCATCGCCGCCTGGGTGCTCGCGGTCTTCACCATCGCCTCGGCCTTTGTCGCCCATACCGGCTGGGCCGACCAGAACCAGATGATCCATTTCCTGAAGAACGTCGCCATCACCGGCGGTTTCCTGCTGCTGGCTTCCTCGGGCCCTGGCGCCTACTCGATCGACGCCAAGCGCGGCTGAGCTTTCCCTCCCAAGCCTGAAAAAAGCGGCGTGGAATTTTCCACGCCGCTTTTTCGTTGTCTGCCCAAGCGCGCGCCCGTCCCATCCCTGCTAGGATCGGTCTCGAAACAGCCGGCGGACAGACAACGGAGATGACCATGCCCCGCGATGCATTGCTTCTGATTTCCCGGCTGCTGCTCGCCGCCCTGCTCGTTCCCTCCGGCTACCACGCGCTCGCCGACATTGCCGGGACGACCGGCTATTTCGCCGGCCTCGGCATGCCATTGCCGACGCTTGCTGCCTGGGGCACCGGGCTGTTCGAGTTGATTGCCGGTCTCTTGATACTGGTCGGCTTTCAGACGCCGGTCGTTGCGATACTTCTTGCCGCTTTCTGCATCGTTGCAGGCTCCATCGGCCACTACGGCCAGGGCGGCGATGACCCGATGCTCACCTTCCTGCACCAGCAGATGCTGATGAAGGATATTGCCATCGCCGGTGGATTCCTGGCGCTAGCCATGGCCGGCGCCGGGGCCTGGTCGATCGACGGGCGCCGCGCCGCGGTCTGATATCGTCAAATATCGTCCCAGGTTGATCCCTCGCCGAGGCAGGTCGACCCCCACTCCGTCTCGGCTCCGCCGAGCCACCTCTCCCCCGATCGACGGAGTAGAGGAAGGGCTCGAGCCTATTGCCGCCAACGCTTTCCAACGAGGCTCCCTTCCTTTCCCTCCGGAGGGGGAAGGTGGCGGTGCGAAGCAGCGACGGATTGAGGAAGCCGGTCCTCGAACGCGAGGCCGACGACGACATGGTTTTGCTGTCAGGCCGCGCCTACTTCACCGACACGCTCTGCCCACCCTCGACCGCCAGCACCAGCCGGCGGTTGGTGATCCGCGCCAGTTGCGCCAGCCGTCCGGCCGGGCGTTCGCCGTAAAGATCGGAAAGTGAGGCCGGCAGCACCAGCGCCAACGTGCCATTGCCGCGGTTTTCCCATTTCAGCCGCGGCATGACGCCGGGCATGGCCGCCGTCAGCAGATAGACGACGCGCAGCACCGCCGCCAGGATGCGGGCGCGCTCGAGATAGCGCGGCGTCGCCAGGCCGCGGATTTCCGGCGCCGCATCGTTGAACACGCCTTCGTGGCGGAACAGGCCGACCAGCGCCAGGAACGCACGGCCGGGGTGATCGACGCCAATGAAGGAGGCGTGGGCAATGATGTTGAGCGACTGCTTGCCGCGATATTCCGGGTGTGCGCGCCAGCCTATATCGGCCAGCAGACAGGCAGCGTGGCGATAGCGCGCCTCATCCTCCGTCTCGTCGATGCCGAAGGCGGCAAAGGTCTTGTCCGTCCATTCGACAAGCTCATGCGCATGGGTGACCGAGCGCGACCGCAGCCGCGCCAGTTCCTCCGAAGCGGAGACCAGCGGATCGGCCTTCTGCTCGGCAGGGTCGAGCAGCGAATAGAGAAACCCTTCGCGCACGCCCAATGCCGAGACGATGATCTTCGACGGCTGCATCGCCGCCATGATCTCCTGCAGCACGACCGCGCCATAGGGCAGCAGCGAACGGCGGTTCTTCGACACGCCTTCGATGCCCTTGACCTTCTCGATCTCGCCTTTCGCCACCTGCTTCAGGAAATTGGCGGCGCTGTCGACACCGATCTCATAGTGGTGCATGACGCCAAGCGGGTAGTTGGTCATTTCCATGTGCAGCCGGGCAAGGTTTCGCCAGGTGCCGCCAACGGCGTAGAAGGGCCGTCCCTGCCCGCCCTTCAACAATTTGGCGCGCGCCAGTTCGTCGCGGGTGATCTTTGTCGCCTGGGCGAGCGAATTCCTGGCCATGTCCTGCAGCCGCAGGCCACCCAGCGGCAGCGTGATGCCGTCGCCGATCGCCTCGCCATTGATGTCGATAAGCTCCAGGCTGCCGCCGCCAAGATCGCCGGCAATGCCATTGGCGGGGTGGAAGCCCGAAATGACGCCAAGCGCCGAATAATGCGCCTCCTGCCGGCCAGTGAGCACGCGGATCTCGGTCTTGAGCACATCCTGGGCGCGGTGGATGAAATCGGGGCCGTTGATCGCTTCGCGGGCCGCGGCCGTTGCCAGCACAAACATGTGCTCCGCACCCGCCTGGTCGGAGAGCGCGCGGAAACGGCGGAACTCCTCCATCGAGCGCGTCACCGCCTCGGGGTCGAGCTTGCCGGTCGAAACGATGCCGCGGCCGAGGCCGGCCAGCATCTTTTCGTTGAACAGCAAGGTCGGCGAGCGCGCCAACCCTTCATAGACGACAAGGCGGATCGAGTTCGAGCCGATGTCGATGATGGACAGCGGCCGGCGATCCTGCAGCCGGCCTTGGGACGTTGAAATCATGAGCCGCTGTTCTTCTTGCGACGCTTGAACTGCGCGATGCGCTTGGGCGCATGCGACTTCAGCGCGTCACCCCGTCCCGACAGGCTCGGATTGGTCATGAAATATTCCTGCGCGTTGAACGGTTCCTCACCCTCATCCAGCACGACGCGCCGGGAGGTTCCGTCAGCCAATACGTCGAAACTTTGCTGGTTGTCCATGATGTTGCCCAGCATGATCTGGCCAAGGATCTGTTCATGCACCGTCGGATTGGTGATCGGCACCATGGTCTCGACGCGGCGGTCGAGATTGCGTGGCATCAAGTCGGCCGAGGCGATGTAGACGATCGCCTCGTCCGACGGCAGGCCATGGCCGTTGCCGAAGCAGTAGATGCGGCTGTGTTCGAGGAAGCGGCCGACGATCGACTTGACCCTGATGTTTTCCGACAGGCCGGGCACCTGCGGCCGCAGGCAGCAGATGCCGCGCACGACGAGATCGATCTCGACGCCGGCATGGCTGGCGTCATAGAGCGCGTCGATGATGTTGGGATCGACGAGCGCGTTCATCTTCATCCAGATGCGCGCCGTACGGCCAGCCAGCGCGTAGGCGACCTCGTCGGCAATGTGCTTGAGGATACGGCTGCGCAGCGTAAACGGCGAGATGGCGATCCGCATCTCATCGGTCGGCTCGGCATAGCCGGTGATGAAGTTGAACAGCTGGGCGACATCGCGCGCGATCGTCGGATCGGTGGTGAAGAAGGACAGGTCGGTGTAGATGCGCGCGGTCACCGGATGGTAGTTGCCGGTGCCGAGATGCACATAGTTGCGCAGCTTGCCGTCCTCGCGCCGCACTACTAGCGACATTTTCGCATGGGTTTTGAGTTCGAGGAAGCCGAACACGACCTGAACGCCGGCGCGTTCGAGGTCGCGCGCCCAGCGGATGTTGGCTTCCTCGTCGAAGCGCGCCTTGAGCTCGACCAGGGCGGTTACCGACTTGCCGGCCTCGGCCGCGTCGACCAAGGCGCGCACGATCGGGCTGTCGTTGGAGGTGCGGTAGAGCGTCTGCTTGATCGCCACCACCTCGGGGTCGGCCATCGCCTGGCGCAGGAATTGGACCACCACGTCGAAGGATTCATAGGGGTGGTGGACGACGATGTCCTTCTCGCGGATGGCCGCGAAACAGTCGCCGCCATGCTCGCGGATGCGCTCGGGAAAGCGTGGATTGTAGGGGGTGAACTTCAGGTCGTCGCGTGGCACGGCGACGATCTCGGAAATCTGGCTGAGCGCCAGCGGGCCGGTCAGAACGCTGATGCGGCTCGAAGAGACGCCAAGCTCGCCGGCGACGAACTCGCGCAATTCGCCGGGCATCGACTTGTCGAATTCGATGCGGATGACCGAACCGCGGCGGCGCCGCTTCAGCGCCGTCTCGAACAGGCGCACGAGATCTTCCGACTCTTCCTCGACCTCGATATCGCTGTCCCGGATGATGCGGAAGGTGCCGGAACCCTTGACCTCATAGCCGGGGAACAGCTTGCCGATATAGAGGCCGACAGCCTCCTCCAACGGAATGAAGCGAACGTGCTGCTTGCGGTCGGGCAGACGGATGAAGCGCTTCAGCGCCACCGGCAGGCGCAGAAGCGCGCTCATCTCCTCGCCATTCTTGCGATGGCGCAATTGCAGCGCCATCGAGAAGCCGAGATTGGGAATGAACGGAAACGGATGCGCCGGGTCGATCGACAGTGGAGTCAGCACCGGGAAAACCTGGTCCTGGAAATGGTCTTCCAGCCAGACTTTTTCATCCTTGGTCAGTGCATCGCGGGTGATGCTCTCAATGCCTTCCTTGTTGAGCAGCAACATCAGCGCCGAAAGGCTATTCTGCTGGTCCTCCTGCAGCCGCTCGACCTCGCGCAGCAATTGTTCCAGCTGCTGCTCCGGAGTCCGGCCGTCGGGGCTCTTGAGCGCAATGCCTTCGCGCACCTGGCCCGCAAGGCCGGCGACGCGGACCATGAAGAATTCATCGAGATTGGCGGCCGAAATCGACAGGAAACGGACGCGTTCGAGCAGCGGATGGTGCTCGTTCTGCGATTCCTCGAGCACACGCCGGTTGAACTGCAGCCAGGAGAACTCACGGTTGACGAACCTATCGGGGTTGCCGCCCTCGGGGCTCGCCACCTCGACATTGATGAATTCGCTCTGCACCGGCTTCAGTTCGTTCATGGTTCCTGCTCTTCCCCGCCAACCGTCCCTTGGAGCGCCGCTGGACGTGCCATGCCTCTAACACGCTTTTGTGACGCATGACCCTTCGGCGAAAACCATTCCGATTTCAGGGACATGCACTTAACCGGCTCACCGTATCCTCTGACAGGCTTTTGCGACAGTTTCATTTCATCGATCTTGCAAACAGGCCTGTTATGTTCCAGATGCTTTTCGACGAGATCAAGGAGACGACGATGGCAGGCGGTTCCATTCCCCACTTCCAGAACGATGCGGGCCATCCGGCAATCGACATCGGCGTCAAGGAATTTATGTGCACCGGCGCCAACCCGCCCTTCGACCACCCACATGTGTTTCTCGACATGGGCGACGACGATGAAAAGGTCTGCCCCTATTGCTCGACGCTCTACCGCTATTCGGCGAAGCTGAGGGCGACTGAAACGCTGCCGGGTGGTTGCCTTTATATCGACCAGGCCGCCTGATCCTTCCGCGACAAGCCCGATGGAGGACATCAGGTCCCGGCAGGTCATAATCGCCGGGGCCGGCATCGCCGGGCTGACCGCTGCCCTTGCCTTCGCCGGACGGGGTTATCCGGTAAAGCTTATCGAACAGGCACAGCACCTAGAAGCGGCCGGCGCCGGCATCCAGCTTTCGCCCAACGCAACACGCATTCTTGGAAAACTCGGCGTGCTCGACCGGCTGCTGCCCGCAGCGTTGCGGCCGGAAGCGGTCGTGCTCAAGGACGCCGGGACGCTGCGCGGACTGGCGCGGGTACCGCTTGGGCAAGCCGCCGAAGCGCGCTGGCAGGCGCCTTATCTCGTCGCTCACCGCGCCGATCTGCAGGCAGCGCTGCTGGCGCAAATGGCCGAACGGCCGGAGATTGAGCTCATCACCGGCGCCCGCGTGACCGGCATCGTCAAAGACGCGCAATATGTCGCCGTGACCGCCGAAGTGGACGGCCGCGAGATCGAGGCACGCGGCAAACTGCTGGTCGGCGCCGACGGCGTCTGGTCGGCAGTCAGGGCGCAACTCGCAGGCGAGGACTTCGTCAAAAGCCGTTTTTCGGGCGAACTCGCCTGGCGGGCTACAATCGCGGCCGACGGTGCGGCCGGAGAGGCCTTTGCCGCGATCGGCGCCGCCGACTGCGTCACCACGTTCCTGCATCCAGGCTTCCACATGGTCGCATATCCCGTCAGCAAAGGCCGGGCCTTCAATCTCGCCGCCTTCACCAAGGGTGAGCGCATGGCCGAAGGTTGGTCGGGCCATGCCGATCCCGCGATCCTCACGGCTGCCCTGCGCGGCACCGCGCCGGGCCTGACGAAGCTTGTGGCACTGGCTGGCCCATGGACGGCCTTTCCGATCCACACCGTCGAACAACAGCGGTGGACGAGCCCGCGGGGCATCGCGCTGATCGGCGACGCCGCGCATGCGATGACGCCGTTTGCCGCACAGGGCGCGGCAATGGCGATCGAAGATGCCATCACGCTTGCCGACGCTATCGCCGATTTCCCTGGCGATCTGCCCAGAAGTTTTCAAATCTGGGAAAATCTTCGGCGGCCGCGTGTCGCCAAGGCCGCGCGTCGTGGGGCCGTAAACCGCCTCGCCTGGCATGCTGCCGGCCCGGTGGCGATCGCCCGCAATCTGTTCCTGGTCATGCGCTCGCCCGACAAGCTCGCCGCCGACCTCGACTGGCTCTATGGATGGCGAGCGGTCACTCGGCAGTCTAGATCGTCGACGTAGCGATCCTTCCCACTCCCCCCTGTCCTGCCGGACATCTCCCACGCAAGGGGGGAGATTGGATGTCGCCGTCGCCTTCGCCAAAATCGCCGGCGTTGCAGCAGGAGCGCGGGCAAAACGGCTGATCTCCCTCTTGCGGGGGAGATGGCCGGCAGGCCAGAGGGGAGTGCTGTCCCCGCGGTGCGATGAAGGACTGCTAGTTATAAAACCGCATCGACAAGCCCAGCGAGGCCGGCAGCGGGTTCCACCAGCCGGTGCGCAGGCCGGCGGTGCGCAGGCCGGCGGCTGTCCAGGTGTTACAGCCGACAAGCGCGTTGAAATGGCCGTTCGCCTCGAAGAAGCGGTCGAAGCTGGAATAGGCGGCGTTCTCGATGACGATCGGACCATTCGGCCCTTGCTGGAAACTCGCGTCGATATAGTCGAGCAGCGCTGCAAAACGTTCCTCATCGATGTCGAAACCGGTGACAGCAGGGTGCGGCTCGGCGATGGCCCCGGCGATATCGACATGCATGACCGAGGCGTCCAGTGTCAGCGCCTTGAGGACGGGCACTGTCTTCAGCTGCGACCAGCTCGGCGTCTCCAGATAGAAGGCCCGGCCGCCCCAGCCAAAGACGATGTAGCGCACTTCCGGGGCGTCGACAGGGATGCCGGCAGCGACCAGGAAATGGAAGCGCCGGCGCACCTCGTCATCGACGGGAATGGCGATGTCGGTGTGGATCGGATTCTCCAGCACCAGAATATGGCGCGTGCCCTCACCCGCCGCTGACGCCGGCCACAGCGGACGCGGCACCAGCGTGCCGAGCGTGGCAGCGAGCGCGACCACGATAATCAGCATGGCCACGAAACGCAGGGCTTTTCTCATGCGGCGGCGGCTTTGTGTTTCAATGGAGAAGATCAACCCCGACCCCAGATAGCAAAAGAGCCCGGCCGCATTACGGCAGGGCTCTTTTGCTTCGCATGAAAATGCTCAGTGCAGGATCTGCGACAGAAACAGCTTCGTGCGCTCGTGGCGCGGATGGTCGAAGAACTCGGCCGGCGTGTTCTGTTCGACGATCTGGCCCTGATCCATGAAGATCACCCGGTTGGCGACTTTGCGGGCAAAGCCCATTTCGTGAGTGACGCACAGCATGGTCATGCCTTCCTCGGCCAGGCCCACCATCGTCTCCAGCACTTCCTTGATCATTTCGGGATCGAGCGCCGAGGTCGGCTCATCGAACAGCATGATGCGCGGGTTCATGCACAGCGAACGCGCTATCGCCACGCGCTGCTGCTGGCCGCCCGACAGCTGGCCCGGATATTTGTTGGCCTGTTCGGGGATCTTGACGCGCTTGAGGAAGTGCATGGCGATTTCCTCGGCCTGCTTCTTCGGCGTCTTGCGCACCCAGATCGGCGCCAGCGTGCAGTTCTCCAGGATGGTCAGATGCGGGAACAGGTTGAAGTGCTGGAACACCATGCCGACCTCGCGGCGCACCTCGTCGATCTTCTTGAGATCGTTGGTGAGTTCCTTGCCGTCGACGATGATCTTGCCCTTCTGGTGCTCTTCCAGCCGGTTGATGCAGCGGATCATGGTCGATTTGCCCGAGCCCGAAGGACCGCAGATGACGATGCGCTCGCCGCGCATCACTTTGAGGTTGATGTCCTTCAGCACATGGAACTCGCCATACCATTTGTGCATGCCGATGATGTCGATTGCGACATCGGTGGTCGAGATGTGCATCTTCTTGGCATCGACCTTGATCTCTTCGGCGCTGACGGCGTTTTCTATGACCATGGCAGGTTCCCCTTTTTGTTCTGTCTTTTAGCTATGATGCATGTCGTTGTCCCAAAACCGCTAAACACTTTTGGGCGACATGCATCAACGTTTGTGGCCGGTGTCGAGCCGGCGTTCCGTGTACATCGAATACCGCGACATGCCGAAGCAGAACAGCCAGAAGACGAAGGCTGCAAAGATGAGACCGGATCTCGCGGTCTGTGGGGTCGCCCAATTGGCGTCCGAGAAGTTCTGCTTGACGACGCCAAGCAGGTCAAACATCGAGATGATGATGACGAGGCTTGTGTCCTTGAACATACCGATGAAGGTATTGACGATGCCGGGGATGACCAGCTTCAGTGCCTGCGGCAGCACGATCAGCACCATCTTCTGCCAGTAGCCCAGGCCAAGCGAATCCGCACCCTCATACTGGCCCTTGGGGATCGCCTGCAGGCCGCCGCGCACCACTTCGGCCATATAGGCGGCGGCAAACAGCGAGACGCCGATCAGCGCCCTGAGATATTTGTCGAACGAAACCCCGGCGGGCAGAAACAGCGGCAGCATGACGCTGGCAAAGAACAGAACGGTGATCAGCGGGATGCCGCGAACGAACTCGATGAAGACCACGCACAGTGTCTTGACGATCGGCATCTTGGAGCGCCGGCCGAGCGCCAGCACGATGCCCATCGGCAGCGACACGGCAATGCCGACAAAGGACAGGCTCAGCGTCACCAGCAGCCCGCCCCATAGCTGGGTCTCCACATGCGGCAGGCCGAAGATGCCGCCGACCAGGAGCACGAACGCGATGATCGGCAGTGCCAGGAATAGAAGAATGGCGTTCAACCCCTTCCGCGGCACACGTGGCATCAGCAACGGCACCAGCAGCGCCACGAACAGGACGGCGACCAGGATCGGCCGCCAGCGCTCTTCCAGGGGATAGCGGCCAAGCATCAACTGGCCGAACTTCGCGTTGACGAAGGCCCAGCAGGCGCCTGACCAGCCGTCCGGCTGGATGCCGCCTTGCGCCACCGTGGCGCATACAGTCCGGTCCGGCCCCGTCCACTGGGCGTTGATGAAGGCCCAGTTGACGACGGGCGGCACGATCATCACCACCAGCGCAATAGCCACTACAGTCAGGATGACGTCGCCCACCGAACCGATCAGGTTCTTGCGAACCCAGGCCAAAGGCCCCCGCACGCCGGCCGGGGCTTGTTGAGCGAGTGCCATTTCGGTCCGCACCCAGGAGGTATCATGTTCCTGCATGGTCTTACCTCTCCACCAGCGCCATCCTGGCGTTGACCACATTCATCACCGCCGACGTCACCAGGCTGATGATGAGATAGACGACCATCATGATCAGCACACCCTCGACCGCTTGACCGGTCTGATTCAGCACTGTGCCGGCGATCGCCGTCAGGTCGGGGTAACCGATGGCAATGGCCAGCGACGAGTTCTTTGTCAGGTTGAGATACTGGCTGGTCAGCGGCGGGATGACGATCCGCATGGCTTGGGGAACGACGACAAGCCGCAGGATAGATCCCGGCCGCAGCCCCAGGGCGCCAGCCGCTTCGGTCTGACCCTTGCTGACGCCGAGAATGCCGGCGCGCACGATCTCGGCGATGAAGGAGGCCGTGTAACAGGACAGCGCCAAATAGAGAGACAGGAACTCCGGCCCGATCTGAAAGCCTCCGGTCAGGTTGAAGGTCGATTGCTTTGGAAAGTCGAAGCTCAAGGGAAAGCCGCTCAGCGCATAGGCCAGGAGCGGAAGGCCGACGATCAGCGCCGCCGAAGTCCAGAATACGGGAAACTGCTGGCCGGTTGCCATTTGCCGCTGGCGTGCCGTGCGCGCGACAAAAAAAGCCATGGCGATGCCGACAAGCAAGGCGACAAACATCAGCCAGGAGCCGTCGCCCCAGATAGCGCGCGGAAAATAGAATCCGCGTTGGTTGAGGAAAGAGCCGAACGGCAAATTGAAACTGTCGCGAGGCGCCGGCAGTACCGCGAGCACGCCTGAATACCAGAAGAAGATCACCAGCAGGGGCGGAATGTTGCGGAACACCTCGACATAGACCGTGCAAATCTTGCGAACCAGCCAGTTGCGCGATAACCGGCCGACGCCGACAATGAAGCCAATGATGGTCGCGGTGATAATGCCGGCAACGGCGACGATAATGGTGTTGATAAGCCCGACTACAATGGCCTGGCCATAGGTCGAATCAGAATCATAAGCGATGGGCCTGACTGGAATGTCAAAGCCTGCTCGGTTGTTCAGGAAGCCAAAACCGGAAGTAATATGCAGGCGCTGCAGGTTGACGATGACGTTGTGGACGATCCACCAGACGCCCGCCACCAGCAAGATGACAACCACCGCCTGGAAGAAAAACCCGCGGACTTTCGGATCGTTGATGAAGGAACCGCGGCTCGGCTCCTCGCGAAGAACTTCCTGCGATGCCATTGCTCATCCCCTGGAAAGAGAAACCGGAAGGCAGATGATCTGCCTTCCGGATCACATTTCGATCAGCGGATCGGCGGTGCGTATTGCAGGCCGCCCTTGGTCCACAGCGCATTGATGCCGCGCGCGATCTTCAGCGGGCTGCCGGTGCCGACATTGCGCTCGAACATCTCACCGTAATTGCCGACTGCCTTGACGATGTTGACGACCCAGTCATTGCTCACGCCAAGGTCGGTTCCGATCTTGGTTTCGGCTTCCTGACCGAGCACGCGCTTGATCTCCGGATTATCCGAGGTCTTCATCTCTTCGACATTGGCCTGGGTGATGCCCAGTTCCTCTGCCTGCAACAGGGCGAAGTAGGTCCACTTGACGATGTGGTACCACTGGTCGTCCCCCTGGCGTACGGCGGGGCCGAGCGGCTCTTTGGAGATGATCTCGGGCAGCACGACATGGTCGGCCGGCGCACTCAGCGTCAGGCGGATGCCATAGAGGCCGGATTGGTCGGTGGTGTAGACGTCGCAGCGGCCGGCGTCATAGGCAGCGTTGACCTCTTCCAGCTTTTCGAAGACGACCGGGTTGTACTCCATCTTGTTCGCCTTGAAGTAATCGGCGAGGTTGAGCTCGGTGGTGGTGCCGCTCTGCACGCAGACTGCCGCACCTGAAAGCTGCAGCGCCGAATTGACGCCAGGCAGTTTCTTGGCGTTGATCATGAAACCCTGGCCGTCATAATAGGTGACGCCGATGAAGTTCAGGCCAAGCGCGGTATCGCGATTGATGGTCCATGTGGTGTTGCGCGACAGGAGATCGATCTCGCCCGACTGCAACGCGGTGAAGCGCTCCTTGGCGCTGAGCGGCGTGAACTTGACCTTGGAGGCATCGCCGAAGACTGCGCCAGCGACAGCGCGGCAGAAATCCGCGTCGATGCCTTTCCAATCGCCTTTGTCGTCAGGCGCCGAGAAGCCGGCCAGGCCCGTCGAGACACCGCACTGGATGAAGCCCTTCGCCTTGACGGTATCGAGCGTTGTCGCCGACGCGGCCGAAGCCATCCATCCAAGCGCAGCGGCACCGAGAATGCCAATTGCAATATGTTTCATAACCCACAGACCCTTTTCTGTTTTCAGGTAAACCCTGATCCTCAGGCAAATCCTGATCTTTTCCCGCGTGAACCCGGCTCCCATCCGGCTCATTCCGGAACCTCGCGTCGTAACCGACGCCCGGCCCCTCCCATTCACGAACTGCATCGAAGGCGATTATCTCTGTGAGGTCAAGGGAAATGACCGTTTCACGACAGCTTTGAAAACCAATTGCCGCAAATGCCTGAATTGCGGACAACACCCTCAGGAAAGCAGCAAGCCCCGCAAACAAAAACGGCAAAGTCCGTCGACGCTAATCCAAATCCACTCATGAAATCCGCGGCTCTGGATCGCCAGGCTTTCCAGACTATTCATGGGGGAATTGGCCTATGCAAAGGGCACCGCCTGGCGGGCGCCCGCTGTTGCACGGCCAATGCCGCCGCTCTATGGCTAGCGCTTTCACCACAAGGCGAAGAGCAATGGCGACTGACGGCAACGAAATGGGTATCAACACGCGGCTTGCCCATTCGGGCAACAATCCGCACGACTATTTCGGCTTCGTCAATCCGCCGATCGTGCATGCCTCGACCGTGCTCTATCCCAATGCGTCGGCGATGGCGGCGCGCAGCCAGAAATACACCTACGGCACACGCGGCACGCCGACCACCGATGCGTTGGCGCATGCGATCGACGCGCTGGAAGGCTCCGCCGGCACCATAATCGTGCCGTCGGGCCTGGCGGCGGTGACCGTCCCGTTGCTGGCGTTTCTCTCGGCAGGCGATCACATCCTGATTGTCGATTCCGTCTACCACCCGACCCGCAATTTCGCCGACACGATGCTGAAGCGGCTGGGTGTCGAGGTCGAGTATTACGATCCGCATGCCGGCGCCGGCATCGCCAGCTTGATCAAGCCGAACACCAAAGTCGTGTTTACGGAATCACCGGCCTCCAACACCTTCGAGGTGCAGGACGTTCCGGCGATCGCCAAGGCGGCGCATGAAACGGGCGCCATCGTCATGATGGACAACACCTGGGCAACGCCGCTCTATTTCCGTCCGCTCGACCACGGCGTCGATATCTCGATCCATGCGGCGACGAAATATCCGGCCGGGCATTCGGATGTGCTGCTGGGCACAGTGTCTGCCAATGCCAACTGCTGGAAGCAGCTTTGCGAGACGTTCTACACGATGGGCTGCTGCGCCGGCCCCGACGACGTCTATCAGGTGCTGCGCGGCCTGCGCACGATGGGCGTACGGCTGGATCATCATCAAAAGAGCGCGCTTGCCATTGCCGTCTGGCTTGAAGGCCAGCCCGGCGTGGCCCGCGTGCTGCACCCGGCGCTCCCCAGCCACCCCGACCACGCGGTGTGGAAGCGTGATTTTTCCGGCTCGAGCGGCATCTTTTCCATCGTGCTCAAAGGCGGCGGCCAGAGACAGCAGCATGCCTTCCTCGATGCCTTGAAAATCTTCGGTCTCGGCTATTCCTGGGGCGGCTATGAGAGCCTTGCCGTGCCGGTCTTCCTCGGCGACCGTACCGTCGCCAAGGGCCCCTATGACGGCCCGCTGATCCGGCTGCAGATCGGGCTCGAGGATGTCGAGGACCTCAAGGCCGATATCCTGCGCGGGCTGGAAGCGGCCGCTGCGGCATGACACCAGCAAACTTGCGAAGCTGATTCCGCTAGCCCGCTTAACCCGTTGAAAGGATTGGCGAGCGACTTTCGTAGGACGATCGACGTCGCAAAGCCGCTCATGGGTAGACCAAGCGCAATGTTATTTCCCCAACGCGCGCTTTTTCGGATCGGTTTGACTTTCAAAATCGTCGGCCCAACGCCATTGCAGGCGCTGCGCCCACAATTCCAGTCGGACTGAGCTTACCATGGCCTTTCGTCTCTTTGTCCCCATTCTCGCCGGCGCGACGCTGCGCGAGCGCCTCATCGCCTGCATCGGGGCGATGATCGGCATTGCGCTGACCGGCGCGATCGGCGCGCTGGTGCTTGGCAATGGCCCGCATATGCCGCTGCTGGTGGCGCCGATGGGGGCGTCGGCGGTGCTGCTGTTCGCGGTGCCTGCAAGCCCGCTGGCGCAGCCATGGTCGATCATCGGCGGCAATACAATATCGGCGCTGGTCGGCGTGATCGTGGCCCATTTCGTCCATCAGCCCGTTCTCGCCACGGGCATTGCCGTGGCGATGGCGATCGCCGCCATGTCGTTCTCGCGCTGCCTGCATCCGCCGGGCGGAGCCGCCGCACTGACCGCCGTGCTCGGCGGGCCGGCCGTGATCGGTGCCGGCTTCCTGTTTCCGTTCGTGCCGGTGGCGCTGAACTCCATGATGCTGGTCGCGCTCGGCTATGCTTTCCACAGGCTGTCGCGACGCAGCTACCCGCATGTGCCGGCCCCTGCCCCGAAAAGCACGCACGGAACCAGCGATCCGCCGGCTCAGGAGCGCATCGGCTTCCGGGCCGAGGACATCGATGCCGCGCTGGCTGCGCTCGACGAGACCTTCGACATCGACCGCAACGATCTCGAACAACTGCTGCGACAGGTCGAACTGCAAGCGACGATGCGCGCACACCGAACCATGTTGTGCGAGGACATCATGTCGTGCGACGTGATTTCGGTCGATGAACACGCGTCCGCCGATCGGGCGCGTCATCTGCTGCTCGACCACAATATCCGCACGCTGCCGGTTGTAGACAAGGACGCCAGGCTGGTCGGCACCGTTGGATTGAGGGAATTGGCGCGAGCCGACGAAGCCGTCGGAAGCGTTACGTCGACAGCGTCGACCGCCGCCGCCGGTACGCCCGCCATGGCCCTGCTACCGGTGCTCACCGACGGCCGCACCCATGCAGTCATCATCGTGGACGGGGACAGCCGCATCCTTGGCCTGATCACGCAGACCGATCTGCTTGCGGCAACGGCACGAGCGCAGGCTGCTGACAAGCCGCTGGCGGAAGCAGTATTCTAGGCGCCGTCGGAGCCGGGCGAAAATGGCCGGGAACCTTTTGCCGGCGATGTCATCCAATGTCTTGATCGAGGTTTCGAACGGGGATTGGATCGAGGAACTGGCCATGCCTGCTATGTCTCTACCAATGCCCACTGCTGCCTCAAGCGAGATGCTTCTCGTGCGCCGCGCGCTGGCACGCGAAGGCAACGCCTTCCGCATCATCATGAAGACCCATAATCAGCGGCTCTATCGCATCGCTCGCGGGGTGGTGCGCAACGATGCTGAAGCCGAGGACATCGTCCAGGAGGCCTATGTCAGAGCCTTTGCCCATCTCGATGCCTTTCGCGGGGAGTCCTCATTGGCCACCTGGCTGTCGCGCATCGTCATCAACGAGGCGCTCGGCCGTCTGCGCAAAAGGCGGCGGACGGTGGCGAAAAACCCGCAAGCCGAAATCATCCAGTTCCCCCTCAATCCCAGCGACGATCCGGAGCGGACGATGGCGCAGCGGCAGATCCTCGAGTTGGTGGAACGGGCGACCGACAGCCTACCCGATGTTTATCGGACGGTGTTCGTGGCGCGGGTTATCGAGGGGCTCAGTATCGAGGAGACCGCCGAGCTGCTTGGCGTGCGGCCGGAAACCGTCAAGACAAGGCTACACCGCGCCCGCGCCCTGGTACGCAAGGCACTCGACGACCAGATCGGGCCGGTGCTGCTCGACGCCTTCCCGTTTGCCGGCCGGCGCTGCGACAGGCTGACCAGCGCCGTCATGCAGCGGCTCGGCCTGGAGAGCTGATCATCGGCTGATTTGGCCGATTTCCCCGGGAACGTTTGCCGCCGCTGCGCATCCAATGACCGTCAACTGAAAAACATGGCCCGGCGCGATCCCGCGTCCGGGCGAAGGAGATGCCATGCTTACCCGACACACCGCCGCCCTCGCTGCCTTGCTGCTGCTTGGCGCTGCCCCGCTCGCACAAGCCGCCGACAAGCCGACGGACCCGCAGATCGCCCACATCGCCTACACGGCAGGCGTCATCGATGTGGAAGCCGCCAAGCAGGCGATCAAGAAATCGAAGACCAAGGAGGTCGTGGATTTCGCCAACGACATGGTGCGCGACCACGAAGCGGTCAACGCGCAGGCACTGGAACTGGTAAAGAAGCTGAAGGTGACGCCGGAAGACAACGCAACCAGCCAGGCGCTGACCAAGGCTGCGGCCGAGGAGCGGGCGAAGCTCGCCAAACTCGACGGCGCAGCCTTTGACAAAGCCTATGTCGACAACGAGATCGCCTACCACAAACAGGTCGACGGCGCGCTTGAAACCCTTTTGATCCCATCGGCCAGCAATGCCGAGTTGAAGAGCCTGCTGCAGACCGGCCTGAAGATTTTCCAGGGCCATGAACAGCACGCCGAGCATGTTGCAGGTATGCTGAAGTAAGGACCAGGCCATGTCGAAACGGCTGCTGTGGATTGCACTGGCGCTGGTCTTCGGGACCTCACCCGTGCAGGCCGAAACCATCCAGGTCACCATCGACAAGCTTGTCTTTTCGCCGGCAACCGTCGAGGCGAAGGTCGGCGACACGATCAAGTGGGTGAACAATGACGTGTTCGCCCACACGGCTACCGTCAAGGGCGGCTGGGAAGTGATGATCCCGCCGAAGTCAACAGCGAGCCTGACCCTGCAGAAGGCGGAAGCGGTCGACTATTTCTGCCGCTTCCACCCCAACATGAAAGGTCATCTGGCCGTGACGGCGCCTTGATCGCGGTCCGCAAGCCCGTCCTGCTGCGTTGAGGCTCGCCTGGCTTCATCCGGCCGGGTGATGTGCGTCCACGAGCCGTGACAGCCCGGCTGGCGGCGTGCGATCCAGGCATCCAGCCCTTCGCGCAGATCAGCGGTCGGAGCCATGCGGGCGAACTGCTCGGCCTCGACAGCCAAGCCATCCGCGATGCTCTGGTTCAGGCCGCGCGCCACTGCTGTGAGGATCGAGGCAATTGCTGCAGGAGAATGCCTGGTCATGCGACGGGCGAGATCAATTGCGGCGGGCATCAGCTCCTCATGCGGCACCACCTGATTGACGAGGCCGAGTTCGAGGGCGCGCGGCGGCGGGAACCAATCGCCGGTCAACAGCAGCTCGAGCGCCCGCTTGCGCCCTGCCAGCCTCGGAAGCCGCTGCGTGCCGCCGAAAGCAGGCGGCATTGCAAGGTTGATCTCAGGCTTGGCGAACAAGGCGCGGTCGCTGGCGATAGCGAGCGGCACGGCTTCGGTGATCTCGCAGCCGCCGCCGAAGGCGATGCCGTTGACGGCGGCGATGACGGGCTTGCGGAACGCCTCCAGCCTTGCGGTCAGGCGCTGTCCGCGCATGACGAAGTCGCGCAGGGCAACGTCGACGCCGATGTCCACGCTGCCTGAGAATTCATGGATGTCGCCGCCGGCGGAGAAGGCGCGCTCTCCTGCTCCAGTGAGGATGACGGCGCGGATGGCATCGTCGGTCTCGGCGGCATCGAGGAGCGCAAGCAGGCGATCAATCAGCGCATAGTTCAAGGCGTTGAGCTTTTCCGGCCGATTAAGTGTGAGGATGGCGATCCCGTTGCGGGCCTCGGTGAGCACAAGCTCGGTCATGTCTTTTCCTTCCCTGTGTTTGTCGACGGAGAGGATCAGGCTTTCGGTTGTATGTATATTCACTAGTCGGTATACTTGCGTATGAGCGAAGCACCAAGCCCTACCCGCAAACGCATTGTCGATGCCGCAACGAAGCTGTTCTATGCCGAGGGGATCGGCCGCGTCAGCGTCGATGCAGTGGCGGAAAAAGCCGGGCTGACCAAGCGCACGCTCTACTATCATTTCAAGAGCAAGGACGATTTGATCGCGGCCTATCTCGACGGTCGCGACCAGCCGAACCTCAAGCAGATGGCCGGCTGGTTCGAGACGGCCGAAGGCGATGTCGAGCGCAAGGTCGAGGCGATTTTCACCAATCTGGCGCGCGTGGCGAAGCACCCGAAATGGAGAGGCTGCGGCTTTCTGCGCACGGCAGCCGAACTCGCTTCCATGCCCGGACACCCGGCCGTTAAAGCGGGGGCGCGGCATAAGCAGAATTTCGAGACCTGGCTGGCCGGCGAACTCACAGGCCACGGCGTCGACGAGCCGCAGACCCTGGCGCGCGAAATCGTGCTTTTGATGGACGGCGCGTTCTCGATCATGCTGATCCACCGCAACCCCGACTATGTCGAGGCGGCCGGACATGCCGCTGCAACGCTGGTTCGGGCAAGGTCAGGATCGGCGACTATCCGCTAGAGCGTTCACCGTTTAATGAAGACGGCGAAACACGCTATTTCTTTGACGCAATTCCGGACGGAGAACCGCTTCACACTTTTTCCTGGAATTGCTCTAGAATCCAGCCGCCAGCCATGCCGTCCCGACGGCAAGGGTCAGCAGCGTCAGTGGCAGGCCGACCTTGAAGAAGGCTGAGAAGGACAGCTGCGTGCCGGCCGCCCGCGCCTGTTCGGCGACGATCAGGTTGGCGACTGAGCCGAGCAAGGTGAAGTTGCCCGCCAGCGTCGAGCTCATCGCCACCACCAGCCAGGCACGCCCGGGGTTTTCAAGGCCGGGTATGAATGGCCGCAGCGCCAGCACGGCCGGAACATTGCTCATGATGTTGGAGAGCACCGCGGTGAAGCCCGATAGACGCCAGACGTCGTCCAGCCCGAGGTTCTTGGCCGAGGCGATGATGTCGGGCGTCAGCAGCGTCTTTTCGGCGCCGGCGACAACGATGAACAGGCCGGCGAACATGAACAGCAGCGGGCCGTCGATCTCGCGGTAAATGCGTGCCGGCTTGATGGCGCGGGTGAGCAGCAGGATGGCGCCGCCGATGAGCGCTGCCTTGGCAACCGGAACGCCGGCGAAGAAGGCGATGGCCAGGCCAATGCAGACAACCACCGCCTTCAGCACCTGTCCCGGCAGCATGCGGCCGCGATAGACTTCCGGGTTGAGATCGGCGGTGCGGGCGAATTCGGCGCGGTAGACGATGCGCACGATGACGACGACCGCGACGAGGCCGAAGAGGGCAACCGGCGCCAGGGCGGCCGAAAAGGCTGGATAGGAAATTCCCGACAGCGCGCCGATGACCATGTTCTGCGGGTTGCCGGTGATGGTGGCGACGCTGCCGCAGTTGGACGCGGTGGCGGTGGCGATCAGATAGGGAATGGGATTGCGATTGATGACACGGGTGACGTGGACGACGATCGGCGCCATGACCAGGCAGATGGCGTCGTTGACCAGGAACGCCGACAACACGCCGGTCAACAGCGTCACCATCACCAGCAGCACGAAAGGCGCGTGCGCATGCTCGATAGCGTAGGCGCCAAGCGCCCGGAAGGCGCCGGACACCTTCAGATGCGCCACCACGATCATCATGCCGAGCAGCAGCGTAATGGTGTCGAAATTGATGGCGCGATAGGCATCTTCCATACTGAGTGCGCCGATGGCGATCATCGCCGCCCCCCCCAGCAAGGCGATCCCTGCCCGGTCGAGACGGAGGCCTGGAATACGCCCGATTGCGACGCCGGCATAAGTCAGGACAAGGATCAAAAGTGCCGCTGCGCCCATCAATGTCATTGGCTGACATCCTTGTCCAAACGAACCGACGCAGAAACGGACTGTTCCCGCTCGGGCATTTGCCGGGCAGCTTTAACGCCGCTCCAGCAAAGCGAAAGCCTATAACGATCCGAATGCGAAAATCGGTGGGCAAAATCGCGGGTTGACCGATGCCGGGAGCAACCGGAGCTTGATCTTGAGACGGCCGAGATTGGGAATGAGACACGCGCGGCGGACTGCCGGTGGCCTGAGATTGCCATCCGCGAACTTCCCCTCGGAAGGCTCTCGTGGCGTATGTAATTAAATTCTAATTTAGGCTTTCCGGGTATGGATAGCTTAGCCATGTTTCGGCCTTGGGGTTTCAGATGGTCCAGGTTCTTGAGAGGGAATGCCGTGTCTCGGAGAACGAGGCTCTGCTGGCGCGTCCGATGGAATGTCCACAATGTCACGGAACCCGCAAGGTGTTTGTCTGTGCCCGGTGGGCCAGCTCGAACGGCCATTGCTGCCCCGGAGGAACACACCGGCTCAGTTGCCCCGGTCACAGCGTCGCGTGCATGGAGTGCGAAGAGAACCTTGAGCGTGTCTGAAGCGATCGCGACTATTGCCTGTCGGGAAAACGCAAAAAGCCCGCTCCGGCGAACCGGAGCGGGCTTTGCAACCATACGCCAAGAGTACCCTGCTGAGACCAGTACCCTGCCGAGAGCCGACCCGCTTTGCGTTTCCGCCACCGCAATAAATTAGCGGCACTTCCAGGAAAGCGATTGTTGGCTAACCGCCGTCGAATTACTCGCCCGACTGGCCGTCGCCAGTCACACTGCTGCCCAGAATTCCAAAGTCCTGAGACTTAGTTCCTTGTCCCGCAGTCAGGAATCCATCCGCATCCAGGCCGCGCCGCAGCAGTTCCCGCACCGCCGCGGACCGGCTTGGCATGCGCTTTTCGAAGCGCCAGTTTTCCAAGGCAGCCAATTCCTCGGCTGTCAGCATGATCTGCAGTCGCTCGGGTCGTTCCAGCTCGGCCATTCGCGCCTCCAACCGTCAAGACCAAAAAATATGGTGAGTTAGTATGTGTCTCAATTGCAGTATAGCTAGGGGTCCCCGTGCAGCGCGTCAAGAGAGGCTGATGGGTGACTCACATACAAGACCAACGATGAGGAAGACACGCCGATAGCACAACCCTCGCAGTCTGCTAACTACTTGATTTACTTGAGAATATTTTATATTCTTCTTGCCATCTGAAGGTCGTTGGCGCATCTTGATCACGACGGGACAACCGGCTCCTGAAAGGAAGGTTTCCATGCGCTACGGATATTCGGCTCGGCTACGGGAGGATCTCAATTCACGGGTCCTGGGCGCGCTGCGCTCGCGCGGAATGGTCAATATTGCGGTGGTTGCCGAGGACATACGATTGCGTAACCTGGACGAGAACGTCGCCCTTGAAGACGTCGAGCGGCTTGTGATGCAGACGGCCCAACTCTACGGCGCGGTGATGGAATTGGACGGACTGACCTCCGTCGAGGCGGGGAGATTGACTTCGCTTGCCGACGATAAGCACGAACTGTCTGGCATCGGCAATTCCGACACCACAGGCGGCCAAACCGCTCCCCTGCTGGGATTGTCCTAAGGCGCGACCCGCTCTTTCAATCGACAAAATCCGCGAGAGAGATTTGGACCGAGCGCAGCGGCGCCTGGAGCGTCCAGACGACGCCTTGTTCCCCAAATTCCAGTTGTCCGGTGCCGCTAAGCGCTTGTGGTGCAACCCGCTTGAGCACGACGGAGCCAAAACCGCGGCGCGTCGTCCCACTCAGGTTCGGCGGCCTCGTTGTAGAAGGTGATGCGGCCCTGTGTGTCGATGGTGTAGGCTGCAACGGGCAACGCTTCCAACAAACTGGCGGGCCCGACACCTGGGATTCCAATCCCCGCATGTTGGATGACGTATTCCCCTACCCCAAATTCCCCACCTGCTCGATTTGCCCGTTCCGCGGTAGCTGAGATGCACGTGCGAGGTTTCGGTTCCCGTCGTCCCCTTGGGACGGCAATTGTTCTCCTCAGAAAAGGCGATCACCCGCCGGGCGGCGCCGGATCTCAGGGCTCGCGCAAATGTCGACAACGAAGCGCAACTCAGGCCGTCTTTGTCGGAAGCTCGTCAACCCGAGGCGGTTCTCCCGTTAGCCCCGCCTGACGCCAGCAACAAGTTGCCTGGAACTGTGTCGCCGATGGCAAACGACAACATTGCGGCAAACAGGCCCTGATCGGCATCCAGCTTCAAAGGCCGCGGAACGTTGTTTCGCAGCCTTTACGCTGCGCCGATGGCTTCGCATCGACAGGAACCAATCAAGGGCCAGAGCGTTTGCCGCTGCGTACTCTTCTCAGACGTAGCCAGACGGAGTGAGGGACATGGCTTCATCGGTACTTATCGGCATTCTGATCACTTTCCTGATGATCATCCTGGTGCTCTATCTCATCCAGCGTCTGCCGCTCGATGGCCGCACGAGGCAGATCGCGCAGATCGTTGTCATCATTATCGGCATCATTTCGCTGTTGAAATACCTGGCCGTATTTTAGGATAAGGATCGCCATGACATCCCAAACAATCGCATGGATCATTGGAACGGCGTTGTTTGCAGCAACAAGCACGGCCTACGCCCGACCCGACACGCGTTCGATGAGCTGCGAGGAGACGCAGCACCTGATCCAGAGCCATCACTCGGCGGTGTTGACGACCGGCCGGAATACTTACGATCGCTATGTCCGCCAATACGGCAACGAGTGCGACTGGCCGGAGGTGCCGGTCGCTGCCTCCGTTCCGACACGTGATGGCCAGTGCCGTGTCTATTGGTGCCGGGAACCGGTGTTCGATTTCCCGAACTGACATATCCAGCAGCCTTGCGGCGGTCGTCGCCATGGCGCTCCCGGTTCAGACGATGCATTGCGCGAGGCGACATGGAACCCTTGCGCCGCGCGTGAATTGATTGTGCGCATGGCGCTGCAAGATGTAGCGGTGTGATGCCCAACCAGATGGAGGAGCGGTCATGCCCAATGATACAAGGCGGAGCGGCAGCTGCCTGTGCGGCGGCATCCAGTTTTCGGTGACGGGAGATCCCTTTCGGATTGGCCTTTGCCATTGCAAGGACTGCCGCAAGGCTAGCGGGTCGGCTTTTTCGACGTTTGGAGTGTGGCCGCTCGAGGCGTTCGAAACGACGGGTATCGTCAACAGCTACGGCGACAGAAGTTTTTGTCCCACCTGCGGCGGCCGGGTGCCTTTGGTTCGGGAGAATGAGGTGGAAGTGACAATTGGCAGCCTCGATGAGGTGCCCACCGAAGGGCTGGAGCCCAGCTATGAACTCTGGGTCAATCGCCGTGAGCACTGGTTGCAACCCTTGCCTGCTGCCCGGCAATTCGAGCACGACCGGGTCGATGACGAGCCGACAAACCGGACAGCCGAACCGATTTCTGACGGTGTCGAAACGCCGTCTAGCTTGCCGCAACGCAAGTCGGCCTAGCGCGAGCGGCGCAGACAGCCGGCAGGCAGGAAATCATTCTCGACACCGCCCGATGCCGACAGGACCGGGTCCGACAACATTTCACCCGGTAGAAGCCAAACGCAAAAAGCCCGCCTTGGCGTCAAGCCAAGGCGGGCGGTAGATCATCCGGCCTGCGCTGCCGTGGAACGATGGGTTGGCCAAAGCCCTGGGCTGAGACACGGTGCCGTTTGTAACCGGCGATTGACTACGGAGCGGCCCCGGTTAGCTGGAATTCGTCTTGTGGTTGCAACGATGCTAGATTTTGTTTGGAAACGAGAGCTTAAGACCACGCAATATCGTTACGTCAACTATGCTGTCCAAGTATCTCGTGGTGTGAACTGAAGGAATCTTGCTGTCTTGTACAAAAGAACGCTTTGTTTATTTTCTTTCCGTCACATAGTGTAGCGAATCTTGAAGCCGGATGGGGCGATTTTCGTGCAGCCAGCGCCTTCGCAGGATCGCGGTCCGCACGTGCAATATCCACTTCACGGCAATCTTCATGCAGCATAGCCAGCGCAAAGTTCATACGCAGACGTTGGGGGGCACCAATGGACCAGCCGAGCAAAATGGAGAACCTGCAGTTCGCGCAAGGGATACTGCGGGAGCTTCGGCAGAAAGCCGAAGCCGACGGCCAGAAGCTTCTGACCTACCTCATCGACATGGCCTACCTTGAAGCCAGCGACCGCATCCGTGCACATTGGGTCGGCAATCACGAGCCCGAAAACCGCAGGGCCAAGGGGTAGTGTCAAGGGGTAAACCCGAAACGGGGCTATGGTTGCCCCCACGGAGCGTTTGATCAGACGCTTGGGGCCGGCGAGGCCACCGGTCAGTTGGCAATACCGGCTGAGAGGTCAGCCAGAACCTCCCTCACCCGAGTTTCGCTGACGCCGCGCGTGTCCTTGACCCAGCTGGGCGTCGAAAGCGGCGGTTCGATAAAGCGAACATGGTTGTTTACAGGCCCATGCACATAGGGGCGATTCAGCCCGTAGATGAGCGCGCATGGGACGTTCAGGGCAGCGGCGGCGTGGGAAATCCCGCCATCAACCCCGAGGAACATGGTCGACGCAGCGATTTGGCACATCGCGTCAGCAATCGACGGGGTCGAGGTGAAGTCGATTGCCTCAGGAATGGCGGCGCGGATTTTTGCGGCACCGGCGTGCTCGCGCGGTCCGCCTACAATCCAGATTGCCCAGCCGCGATCATGATGGTCTCTGGCGATCGAAATGAAGCGCTCGACGGGCCATGAGCGGAAATTCTCAATGTCGGCAGTATAGAGCGCCAGTGCCGGTCGGTCGGCATCGATCTTCTTGTGCTGGCGCCATTCGTCCAGTTCGGCCGGATCGACCACAAGCCGGGGCGCCGGCCACTCTGCGCCCGCAGCCGGCTTTTCGCCAAGCGAGGCAATCGAGCAGACCTCCTCGAACAGCCGCGTCTTGCGGGGTCCGAAGGCCCATAGATGGGCCAACCAGCCGGCGGGGAAGCGATTGAGGAGGCCGAATTGCAACTCCTGCGGATAGCCGATGCGCTCCTCTATTCCGGCCATGAACGCCATCAGCGCCGCCTTGGTGCTGCTGGTCATCAGATAGGCCGTACGGTAATTTTCCTTGCGCAACTCGCCAACCAGGCGGCTGCGCTCGCCAAAACCGGGGCGCTGATGACGCTTGGCAAGCGCCCAGCCCTTCCTGACATGCGGCATCAGGCGCGCCAGCGGCGCTGCAACGGGCGAGGTGACGACATCTATGGGGCGATCAGGAAATCGCGCGGCAATGATCTGGATGGCGGAATGGCAACGGACGAAGTCGCCGACCGCGGGGAAGCCGACGAAGAGGATTGGATCGCCGGTCGTCAAGGAAGCGCTTCGCCGTCAAGGATGCGGGCATAGAGATCCAGATAGCCGCGCGCCGCTTTTTGGATGGGAAATCTCGTCGCGGCCGATTCGCGGCATTGCTGAGGCGTAAGGTCGGCGACGGCCTCGAAAGCGGCCGCAAATTCTTCATCGGTCTCAAAGAAGCGCCCGCTGTCGGCATCGACCGTCTCGGGCAATGCGCCTCGCGTCGTCGTCAGCACCGGAGTGCCGCACAACATGGCTTCGACCGGTGCGTTGCCGAACGGCTCCTCCCAGGCGATGGGGTTGAGGAAGGCTCGCGCTTCGCCGAGAAGGCGAAGCTTCGGCTCGCCGTCAACGATTCCGTGGAAACGGTATCGCCTGCCAAGGCTCTTGAAAAACAACCCTTCGCGGCGGGTCTGACTTCGGCCCAGCAGTTTCCAACGCGAGCCACCGGCGATATCGAGACCGAAATCGAATTTTTTGGCGAGATCGACGGCGCGGTTGAGGCCTTTGCTTGATCGTGCAATGCCGGCGAGAAATAGCAGGCGGTCGCCCTTTGCAGCCGACAAACGATAGGCGTCCACCGGAAAGCCATTGTGGACGAATGTCTCGCGCCCATGCTGGCGGGCATGATTGGCGCTGATAAAGCTCCAGTTCGCAACTGGCATGGGCTGGTCCGGCATAAAGCCGCGCTGCGTATTCAGCGTTGGAAATGGCACCTCGACGGGCCAACTATGGGTGTGGACGATTTGCGTGTCGCGCGGAATGGCTGCCCGGCATTCGGCATCGGTCGAAGCGTGCCGGACTTCGAAGAGCGGGTGGCTGGAGCCAGGGCCAGCGATCACCACGACTTCGTGTCCGAGACGAACCATCTCCGTGGCCAGCCATTCGACCTGACGCTGAATCCCACCGTAACCTCGGCAGGGTATTACGCCCTTCAAAACGAGCGTCACCCGCATTGACCTTGCCTCACAATGCTCTCAAAGACGGCCCAGTTGCGTCACGGGCTGGGCATTGTCAAGGTCGCGCCAGAAACGCAAAAAGCCGCGGCGGCCTCGATCGGGTTACGGAATCGTTAATCAGCGCTTGCTACTATACCGGATGACCAAGAATCTCGGCAATGCACCCAGGACCATCTCCAGGCAACAGCCAAAGACCTCCGCTCTTGGTGGGCTGACGCCCGCCCTGTTTCCCCTTGTGGTCGTCGCGCTCGGATACATGATCGGTCGGCAATTCTTCGGCTTCTAGGGCGACTCGTCTAGGCGCGCACGGTAAAGGCTCGCGCCACGCGGGGGACGCCGTCAATGTCCACCCAACCTCCAAAACCAACCGGCGGCACCGTACGCCGCTACCCACTGCCCCGCACGTAAGCAAATTTTGTGCAATCACGGGAACGTGATATTCACTGATCACCGGACAAGGGGGCGCTGATGAGGTGTCTGGTGATCAATCTTGATCGTTCTCGCGATCGGCTGGCGCATGTCGCGTCCGAGTTCGGCCGGATCGGAGTACCATTTGAGCGTGTCTCCGCCATCGATTGCCCCGATTTCTGCTCTGTCGCCAAAAGCCCGCTAAGCGCTGCTGAGGTTTGCTGTTTCCTGAGCCACCGCTCGTGTTGGGAGATCGTTGCGAACGGCGCGGATCAATATGGCGCGGTTTTCGAGGACGACGTCGTTTTCGGCGCGGGCGCCGGCTCGCTGCTTGCTTCCGATCGATGGGTGCCGCGCGATGCCGATGTGATCAAGCTGGAAACGCATTTTGCCAAAGTGAGGGTCGGACGCAAGGAAGTCGCTCTCGATGATGGGTTTTCGCTTGCCAGACTTTATGGCCTGCACGCGGGCGCCGCAGGCTATGTCATCTCCAGATCGGCAGCGCAAAGATTGCTGCGCAGGACCATGCATCTGAGAGGAGAGGTCGACTTCGTTCTTTTTCACCCAGGATTCATGACCTGCTCGGTCAACCGAATCTATCAGATCATGCCGGCGCTTTGCGCACAGCACCATTTTGTTTCGGGACGAGAGCGCCTTCCAAGCCTCGTGCGACGGCCCGGGAGGCGGCCAAAACCGTTTCTCGATCGAATTGTCGGAGAAGCGGTGCGAACCTTCGCCTATCTTCGAAACCAGAGCCTGACCGGAACAAAGAAGATCGAGGCCGTCGCGTTCTCAGGCTCTGAGGTCGACGGCAAACCCGTCCACGGCGCGTTCATCTATGGGCAGCCCGAGCACGGCCACTTCAACAAGGCGGCCGGCATACCGATCGCGCGGAAGAATAGTTCGACCGCCAAATAAGCAGACGATAGCGGCTGCGTTACGAAACAGCCTTTTCGCGGACCGGAAGCTTCCAGCCCGGCCTGACAAAGTGGCAGGTATAGCCGTTGGGGTATTTCTCGAGATAGTCCTGATGCTCTGGCTCCGCCTCCCAGAAATCGCCCACCGGCGCAAGCTCGGTGACGACCTTGCCCGGCCACAGTCCAGAGGCATCGACATCGGCGATGGTGTCTTCGGCGACGCGCTTCTGCTCGTCGCTGGTGTAGAAGATCGCCGAGCGATAGCTCATTCCGACATCGTTGCCCTGGCGGTTCCTGGTGGTCGGATCGTGGATCTGGAAAAAGGATTCGAGCAATGTGCGAAAGCTGATCCTGGCCGGATCGAAAACGATCTCGATGGCTTCGGCATGGCTGCCGTGGTTGCGATACGTGGCGTTGGGCACATCGCCACCGCTATAGCCGACGCGGGTAGAGATCACGCCGGGATAGCGCCGGATCAAATCCTGCATGCCCCAGAAACAGCCGCCGGCAAGGACTGCACGTTCGGTGGACGTCGCCATATCATACCTCCATTGGATTGCTCCTTAGGTAGGCATTGTCGCTGGCTTCTTCCAGCATCTCAAGTGCATCACTCGTTGCCGGCCGAGCCGAACCGCCGCACGATGACCTCGAAGACGATGTCGGAAATCCACATTGCCGAGACGCCGATCAAAAAGGCGGCGGCGAGCGTCGTGGTATCGTCGGCCGGATCGGGGATAGGCATGCCGGTTGCCCTGACCCAGGCGACGGCAGGCAGCGTCAGATACGCAGCCGCCAGCGCCCCGCAGATCGGCGAGGCAATCATCTCGCGCAGCTTGTAGCGATGGCGCGACAGTGCTCGCAGCACGCCGCCGGCTAGCCCGGCGGCGACGACCGGCCCCTTGATGCCGAGCATGTCGAAGAGGTCGTGCATCGGCTAAGGCCTCCATCCGCAGAGCTTTTGTCCCTTGCGGTTGTGCGCCAGGAGCGCTCTCGCCTCGGCGTCCGACAGGACGTCGACGGCTTCGGCCGACAGGCGCAGCGGGCTCGAAATCGCGCAGAAGCCGCCCGAAGCAGTCGTGCACCCGGCAAGCGCCACAAGCAGCGCAAGCATCAGTCCCTTGCCCATGATTTCAGCTCCTTTCGAACAGCGTCCGCCGGCAATGCGCCGACGTCGTTCTGCACCTGCTCAGCGACCGCGCGCGCCGCGGCCTCAGCGGCCGCCAGTTTGCCGCGCTCGGCCCTGGCGCCGGCCAGCCGCTGGTGAGCGCCCCAGCAAAGGGCGGCGATGACCGATGCCAGGAAGCCCAGCAGCGCTTTGTTGCCAAGCAGGACGGCGAGGAGCGCGCTCACAGCAGCCACCCGGCGACAAGCCCGGCGGCAAAGCCGATAGCATAGGGTTTCGCGGCTTCGAGATAGGCGATGAGCAGTTGTTGAAACCCTTCCATGTCAGTGCTCCCAGCCGGATTTGCGGGCCAGCCAGTGCCAGGTCTCGGTGACCGAGGCGATGGCGAGACCGGCGGCGATCTCCAGACCAGCTTGAATGTCGGGGTCGGAAGAAAATGCCGCCGCGTCGTCGGCGCCGAGCAGGCCACGCGCGACCAGAACACCGGCGCCGTAACGCAAGCCGATGCGGATGAAGACGGCGATCATGTCGAACTCCTTGCGAAAATCGATTTCAGGATTTGAAGCAGCGCACGCCAGAACGGCAGGCGTTCGACGGGGCTGACGCGCCCGCCGGTAGACACCGGCGGCATCGCACTGCCGGGCTTCGGCGAGAGCGCTGATGGCTGGGGCGGGGTGCCCGGCAAAGGTGCCGCGGGCTGTAGTGCCGACATCAACAGCGCCTGGGAACGGACCGACCGGATGCGATCGCTCCAACCCTTGCCGAAAACCGGCCAGGTCGGCAGCCGCCGCAGGAATGCCAGGCGGGCATCGCAAAGATCGTCGATGACTGCGCCCGGTGGCCTGGCGCCGACAGCTTTGAGCGTGGCCGGGCCGATCCTGCCGTCCTGTGCGGTGCCAACTGCCGCCTGCAGATATTTAGCCGCCCTGCCCGGCCCACTGTTCACGGCGAAGTCGAAGACGGCATAGTCGACACCGCCGGGAAGCTCGGCGCCCGCAGCGGCATCCCAATAGAAGCGGCGATAGACCGTGGCCACCTGAGCATCCGTGATATGGCGAAGGTCGTCCTTCGTCGCATCCGCCTTCACGTAGCGGCGGAAATTGGCCAGCGTCACGCCCTTCATGGTTGCGCCGCCGGGATCGGCCGGATTGTCGGACCAGCCGCCTTCCGATTTGAGGACGAGCGCAAGCGCCCGCGCGAAGTTGCGGTCCATTGGGGTTTTCCTTTCTGCCCGCGAAAGGCAGGTTGTCGATTTGCGAAGCTGCTTGCGGTTAGGCGTCGATCATCGAGACAACGTCGCTGGAGACCTTGGCGGGGCGGTATTTGGTGGCGTCGGCCGGAAAGGAGATCGGAACGGCGAATCGAGCGACGGCACCATTGCCGTCGTCGCCGCTGCGATGGTGATCGAAGATGCACCTCCGTATGCAGTGTTAGGAAGAATTCCGGCAAAGGTGATCAAGAAGCGCTTCGACGACGAAAATAGCCGAGGCTTATTGAGATTCGGTGGTGGATTGGGCAGACGCCATATCTCGGAAAGAGAGAGCGGCCTTTTGATCTTTCTTTTGAAGAATTCACTGGAATTTATGCTAGGCCCATGCCCTAATGACAAGCCGCCAGCTTGCATTGGTAATATTTAGAAATCCACCAGTGTCTTTGCGTGTAATCTGAACGGCACTAGAAGCCTGCGACCCAAATCTAACGACCATATTTGTAGCATCGGGAACGACACTTAGGCCTCGATTGGTGCTTGCTTCGTGCGATCCAATCGAGACAGGTTCTTCGTCTCCAATAGAATAGCCACCCTCAGCAGTGGTGCACTGTAAGAATGCAAGGTAATTTTTCGGCTTCACCCCAAGCCCATGAGCCAACGTCAGCGACCCGCCGGATGTGATGGTCTGCTGCGCGCTTTCATAAAACTTCTGAAGCAACGCCGTGGACGACTGGACATAGCGTGCATCCTGTTCGGCCTGCGACCATTGCAGCTTGATCCATCCTCCCCAGGCACCGCCAGCCTGCCTGCGCCGCCATAGCTTTTGGTCTGCCGCCGTAGTGTCGTTGACGAAATCATGCACCGTCTGCGTCCGGTAGCCAGTGCTTCCGTGCGCTTCCACAAACCCCAGGAACCAATTTACGCCGTCTGGCGCATTAGCCGCCGCCGAGGCCATATACCAGCCGTTGTCCAAGGCGTTGTTCCAATCGGTGATCGTCTGCGCGACGACACCAAGGTTGGGTCGGCTATCAAGTTTCAGATCAAACCCAGCCTTGACGAACCCCGTTGTAGCCAATTGCGTGGTATTCGTTCCAGGCGCTGCGGTCGGCCCCGTTGGCGTCCCGGTAAATGTCGGGCTGGCCTTCGGCGCCAGGCTGGACACCGCGATCCCACTATCCTTCCCCACCTTGCCCGTGGTGCCCGCGAAAGTGACAATATTGTCGGTTGCCGAAGACGCAGGCCCCAAAAAATCTCCTACTCCCGTCCCGTCGGCGCCTCTGTCGCCGGCCCGGTCGAACATCAGCCAGATGCCGTTGGCCGCCGTCGGCAAAGTGCCGGCGCCGCTGACATAGGCGAGCGTCAGCTTGCGATATCGCGTCGCAGCCATCAAATCGTCGCGCAGTTTCACCACCTTGCCGTCCTTTCGGTGAAAAAGCCTGAATTCTTCGAACCAGGGCAGCAGCGTCGAAAACACCTTGAAGCGGCCGGACTGCATGCGGTCGAGCATTTCCATCAGCCCGGCCTCGACCGAGACCGAGCCGTCGGCAAAGCGGGCGTGGCCGGTGAGCATGTTCAAGCCGTGGGCGGCATATTGCCTGGCGAGCGCCGTGCCCGCCCCTTCCAGCGTCTCGCGGCGGCCGTCGCGCGGCCAGGCCCAGGGCAGCCATTCGCCCCATGGCTTCAGGGCCAGCACCTGCATCGCCGGCGTCTGCTGCGAGGCCCGGGCTGCTTTGGTGACGTAAACGATATCAGCCTCCGTATCCCAGGCGAGTTCGACGGCGGCCGAGGGATGGTCCCATCCGAAATCGAGCGCGCCGATCCGCGGCCAGTAGCGCGGCAGCCGGAACGGCTCGCAGGCGATCAGCTCCTCGGCAATCGGAAAGATGCGGCCGGAGCCCAGCACCGGAACGCCGCGCGCCCGCGCCTCGCGCTCATGCTCGGGATAGGCGGCGACGATCGCGGCGCGCTCGTCAGGCGAATAGTGTTCGGCGTCGTCTATGGTCATGAAGGTGACGTGACGGGTCATGGGGCCTGCCGGATTGATTCGGGATGCCGTGATATGGCTTTGTTCGCACACGATATTTTTGGGCCGGAGCGCGGCGGGTCTTCCCTTCTCCCCTTGTGGGAGAAGGTGTCGCCGAAGGCGACGGATGAGGGGTGTTCCAGGGAACGCCGACGCGTCACTCCGCTGGAACACCCCTCATCCGTCTCGGCGCTATCGCGCCGATCCACCTTCTCCCACAAGGGGGGAAGGAAGAGCGCGCACCTCACCCGTCAAGAACCGCAACACCACGTCGCTCATGCCCAGCAGCGGCGTGAACGTCACGATGGTGATGCCGCCGGTGGCGTTGGTGCGGGTCAGGCCTTCGGAATAGATATCGAGCGGCGGCTCCTCGTCGAACCAGACGCCGTGCAGGGTTTCGCCCTGCCACTTTTCGCGGCCCTTCTCATAGCTCTTGAACGAAAGCACCGATTCATCGGCCTGCACGTCGCCGCCGCCGCCCCAGCGCACCACGATGCTGTCGAGCGCGCCCGGGGCGCCGCGGCCCATGGTCGTGTGCAGGATGGCGTTGGCCGGGATCATGCCGGTGCCCCATGCCGCCTGCTGCTGCGGCGGGCCGACCAGCACGCGCTGCGGGTTGTCGCGCGTGCCCTCGCCCGTCACGCCGGCAGCCCATAGCCTGACGGGGGTGTCGAAGGTCTTGCCCTGCCACCACGCGGGGTAGCGGCCGGTGAGATGCATGGCCCATTCGGCGCCGCCGGCCCTGGTCTTGCCGAGCTGGTTGCCGGCCATGAACAGACGTTCCCGGTTCTGCGCGCCGGCGGCGTGAAACTCCGCCTGCCTGGGATAAGGCCGGTAGGCGGCAAGCTGGTTAGTCCTGCGCCTGCGGTCCAGCTCCTGCAGCAGCGCCAGATAGTGGCGGCGCGCCTTCAGGCTGGTCGCCAAACGGCCCGAGGACGGCTTCGAGGCCACGGATGCGGCGGCGGATCTCGTCATCGCTCAGGGCTTCCAGATTGTCAGATGAAACATGCAAATCCTTGGCCAGATCCTTGGGCAGCACCGATTGCACGATCTTCAGATACTGGTCGGGCTTGTCGGCCCGGACCGCGGCAATGACGCCGGCGCCATGGGCGCGGAAATCGGCGCGCACCGCGTCGAGGAAATCATCGCCAAGCGTCTTCTTCGTCCGCTTCGGCTTGGCAGCGGCGGCGGCAGGCGCCTTGCCGTCAGGGCGCGCACGCGGCGCCGTCCGGTCAGCCATGATCCGAGATCCCGGCGGGCTCGGCGGTCGCTGCCTGTTTCGCCTGCTTTGCCGGCCTTGCCCGCTTGATCTTGCCGGACTTGATCTTGCCGGACTTGCGCCGTGCCGATTTTGGCCCTGACCGTGTTGGGGCGGCCTTGCGGGCTGCATCAGCGGCCGGCGCGTGGCGCTTTCCGGCAGACGCGGCTTTCAGGCTTGCCCTGGCGATCGCCCTTGCGTCGTGCGCGCCGCGTGGAAAGCCGAAGCCGCCGATGGCATCGACAGGACCACCGCGAACCATGCCGATCAGCACGCCCGGCACGACCGGCTCGATACGGCCGATGCGCGCCTGCGGGGCAGCGCCCTCGAACACGCCAATGGCGCTGACGACCTCGCGGCCGTCATCGTCGGTGATGATGGTGGCATAGCGGTTGGACAAGGGAGGCCTCGCGGATAAGGCAGAATGAACCGAGGATAGCGTTCCTTCACGCCCCCCTCTGTCCTGCCGGACATCTCCCCCTCTAGGGGGGAGATTGGCAGCTCCAGGGTCGCGACCAATTTGCAGCGCTGACGATTGGCGAAAGCAAAGCGGCAGTCCGATCTCCCCCTTGAGGGACCCTTGAGGGGGAGATGGCCGGCAGGCCAGAGGGGGGTGCTGTCCCGCCGACATCCGATATCCGCACGTTGTGGGCATCAGGAACACAAAACCCGCCTTGTGGGCGGGTCGCTGGCGCAAATCAGCACCATGGGTAAATAATAGCAAAGCTGCCCTCACCCGTCAATACCAATAAGAAATAATTCCTAACTATATACTCGACGTACCAGACGGATTTGCGATAACGAATCCAAGGAGTTATCGCAATGTTCGATCTGACCAACGCCATTTACCACGACGCCGACAAGCCCGCGAGCATTTGGAGGCTATCCATTGGCCCCACGGCCCGTTCTGCCCTCATTGCGGCAATGCCAATCCTGAGCGCATTGCCAAACTGGCGGGCAAGTCCACGCGCCCCGGTGTCTACAAATGCAACGAATGCCGTGCGCCGTTCTCTGTCACGGTTGGCACTGTATTCGAGCGTTCCAAGATCGGCCTGCACAAGTGGGTGCTGGCTTCGCATCTGTATGCCTCATCCAAGAAAGGCATGTCCGCTCACCAGCTACACCGTATGCTCGGCGTCACCTACAAGACAGCTTGGTTTATGGCGCACCGCATTCGCGAAGCCATGAAGGAAGACGTGAAGTCTTCCGGGCCGCTTGGCGGCGAAGGCAAGACCGTCGAGGCCGACGAGACCTACATCGGCAAGCGTGAGACGCCTCGCGTTTCAGAGCAGCGCAAGGGCCGCCCCTTCACCAAGAAGGGCAAAGGCGGCGGCGCGCATAAGCGCATTGTGGTTGGTCTGGTCGAGCGCGGCGGCAAAGCCCGTATGTTCCATTTGAACGACGCCACGGCCTCTACCGTGCGCGATGTGCTGGTCCGCAACGTGTCTCGCGACACGACGCTCTATACCGACTCGTCGCGCCTCTACACGCGCACTGGCGATGAACATGCATCGCACAAGACGACCAATCACGCCGCTGGCGAATACGTACGCTACGAAGGCGCAGAGACGATCCACTCCAATACGATTGAAGGCGTGTTCTCAGTGTTCAAGCGCGGCATGGTTGGCGTCTACCAGCATTGCGGCGAAGCTCACTTGCACCGCTACCTTGCTGAGTTCGATTTCCGCTACAATCGTCGCACGGCTCTTAAGGTGACTGACACCGAACGCCACGACCAGTTGCTTGCAATGATCGAAGGCAAGCGCCTTACCTATCGGCGGATTGGTGAAGCCGGTCACGCCTAAGCAGAAGGCGCGCCGGTTGATGGCAATTCGAAGTAGTAAGGGCTCTAGCTCGGGGCTTTGAACAGGCCCCGAGCGATCCAGCCCACCAAGCCCACGACAGCCACCGCTGTAGATCCAATAAGAGTGATGACGACCTTATCGTCCAGCTTGAAGGGGCAACTCGGAATTCCCTGTGCGATCAGGATAATCCCTGAGAATGCCGAGAAGACAATTAGGAAGCGGAATGCTTTGTCGGCGTACCCCTGCCTGAGATTTCGGTCGGCCCGCTGGTCAGTCACGCCTTCTTTTAGGCTGTCGATTTGCGTGCGCAGCTTCTCATTTTCCAGCCGCGCCTTCTCAAGCTCGTAAATCGCCTGAGACTCGTCCGTCTCTGCGGGCAACGACTCCACCTCGGCCCTTACCAGGGCCTTCATATCGGCGTCTGGCTTAGCGCTTTTCGGCGAGTCCACTGAAATAGTCCGCAATCACATTGTCTGGAATTACAACGCCGCGACGGCCGGGCTCAAAGACCCTCTCCCAAGGTGTGCCTCGCCGGTGGGTCAGGGATGAGAGCGTTGACGCCGGATAATCCGCATATGCCGCGTAAACTTGCTCCAAAACATCTCGCTCGTTCGGCTCCAAATTCTCGCGTGGGGCGTCAATTGGCTGCGTAACCGGATCAGGCCCCCACGGCGCTAGAGCGCGATACAGAGTGGGGATGACGGGACCAAACTCCCACGCCTGCACCTCGTCGCGGATAAGTGGATGGCGATGAAGAGCCATGTTCCAGCCGTGGGCAAAATAGACCAGCTTTTGAAGCTGCATATTTGAAAGCGCGCGACCGCCATCGCGTCTAGCGCGCTTAATGAACCAATTGGCTATAGCCCGCGAATCAACATATGGCATGGTGCCTCAATATGAGGAGTGCATGCTAAAAGTCCAATTATTCAGGCTTTTCGGCCTTATTTTCGGACTTTTGCGTCTTCTGGTCTGTCTTATGCTTTTCTTCATGGTGCGATCTGGGCGCGTCTTCAGCATCCGCTGTACCGTCTCGTTGGAGCGTGTATCGTTGGTTTTGTCGCTATCACGGTTGGCTGATTCTTTCATTGGACCCTATCCAGCGAGAAGATTTTGAACGCGCCATCGGCAAGTTAGCCATCAATTGGGCTGCTGCCGAACACGGGTTCGACCACTGCATTTCTATCCTATTTTATGAGAAAGGCGCTAGCTCGCTAGTTACTACATTGCCCCTGAATGCGCGGGCAAAAATCCGATTCTTCCAAAAGGCGATCAAAGCAATACCAGAGCTTGCTGGGGCCGTTCCACGGGCTGAGGAGCTTGCGAACGCTGCCTTCAGAATCCTGGATGATAGAAACTGGTGCATCCACGGGACCGCATCCATGATTGGCGGCACGCTCTTCGAGCAACCCTTCAATCTGTCGCGCTTCGAACGACCAGCCATGGAATCCATAGAACACAAGGAGGTCACCATGGGTTTCATCCATGTGACCAGCGAATCATGCGCCAAACTAACGCTGGCTTTGGCTGTGTTCATGTTCAGGAAGTTCGGTCTGTTCACTGAGAACGAGGTCGAGGAATGCGCTTCGCGGTGTCCGCGAAGATATCACCTTCTAGCTCCGCGTCCCTGCCTCTATTTGCGCTTTCAGATCAGTGCCGGCCTGTCGGCTCGAATCATAGGACATTTTCCCATACTTTCTCAAGTATATAATTAGGAACTAATTCCTACTTCGGTCAAAGCCGCGTCTTGGCGCGGCCGCGCATTGCGCAAGGGCAGCATCGATGGGATGCTGCGTCTCGTCGGAGAGCGCAATGAGCAATGTGACCAGTCACTATGGCAGCGGCGGCATCGTCGAGCGCATCCTGTCGGCTGTGCCGGACGCCAGGGCCGACAGCCTCGCGGCCAAACAACTCTATCCGTTCGACCAGCTTCATGGCCGCGAGCTGATCGCCACGCAGGACCATGCCGCGCGTCTTGCGCCCTCCGCTTCTGATCGGGTTCTGGACATCGGCAGCGGCATTGGCGGCCCGGCCCGGTTTCTGGCCGAGACCTATGGATGCAGCGTCGACGGCGTCGACCTGACATCGGCGTTTGTCGAGGCATCCCGCCGATTGACCGAACTCTGCGGCCTCGGTGACAAAGTCCGTTTTCATGAGGCCGATGCGACAAGGCTGCCTTTTGCGGACGACACATTCGACGCGGCGATCTGCTTCTATGTCGGCATGAATATCGCCGACAAGGCCGCGGTCATCGGGCAAGCGTGGCGCGTGCTGAAGCCGAAAGCCAGGCTTGTCTGGACCGAGGCGGTGCTGGCGGGGGGCGAGCCTACCTATCCCTTGCCTTGGGCGGTGTCGCCGGCGGCCAGCCATCTTGTCGACGGCGAGACCCTGAAGGTCTTGTTTGCTTCAGCCGGATTCCGGGTCGACGATGTCATCGACGAAACCGGCGATCACGTCGAGCTGGCGTTGAAACGGGCAAATTCCGGCATCGTGCCCTCGCCCGCCCAGCAGCAGGCCAATGAGATCGTGCTCGGCGCCGAGTTCGTGCGTCGGCGAAAAAACTACATAAGCAGCCTGAGCGAGGGAAAACTCGCGTCACTGGCCGTTATTGTTTCCAAGCCGGCATGAAACAAAAACCCGCCTGGGCGGCGGGTTGCTGGCGCAAATCAGCACCATGAACAAATCATAGCATAGCTGCCATCACCGGTCAAGATATGTCAGGAAAGAATTCCTACATCGACATCGATCGGAGACTCGGCGATGCTAGCGCTACCACATCCGGCGTCAAGTCATATGCATATGTTCTAAAGTGCCATGCCGTCGGCTGATGTTGTCTGATAATTTGCCCTTTGGCATCAAGGGGGCAAAAGAAGCCATGTCTGAGGACAAAATCCGAAATATAAATCTGACCGCCGACATCGTCGCGGCATTCGTGCGCAACAATTCAGTGCCTCCGGATAGCCTGCCGGCGTTGATCGAGAGCGTCAATGCAGCGCTCGCGGCCGTGGACAATCCCGTTGCTCCGCCGCAACCTGCGCCTGAGCCCGCGGTCAACCGCAAGCGCTCGGTAACGCCGAATTTCATTTACTGCCTCGAGGATGGCAAGAAGTTCAGGTCGCTGCGGCGTCATCTCGGCTCCGCCCATGGCATGACGCCGGAAGCCTATCGCGCCAAATGGGACCTGCCCGGCGACTATCCGATGACGGCGCCCAGCTACGCCGCCAAACGATCGGAGCTGGCAAAGGAGTTCGGGCTCGGCATCAGAACACCCGAGGCCCCGGCCGCCAAGGCGCCGGCCAAGAGCAAGACCAAGGCGTAAAGGCACGCCCCCTCCGTGCCGTACGCCTGCTGGAGGACGATCATGGTGGCCGGAGAGCCCAATGACGTTCGCGTGGAACGTGTCGACCGCCGCCAATGGGCGGTGCTGGTTGCCGAGAATGGCACGGTGACCCAGCATCTGTTCATGGCCCAGGAAGCGGCCGAGGAGTTTGCCGACGGCGAGCGGACAAGGCTCGGCCTTCCCGCCAGGCCGCCGGCGGCGGATCCGCTGGCCTGAACAGTCCTTCAACCGGCTGCAGGATACAAGACGCAGCCTTCGACAGGCCGTCTAGCGACTGGTCATTAGCTGGCTCTTATGGAATCATTCCAATCCAACTCGGGGGAGAGCGGGATGGACAAACCAGTCATGGCATCCGTGTTCAGGATGCGGCAAGCGCCAGCCACTGTTTCGGGCGTTCGCAGCGTCGGCCAAGGCCAGGCCGATCCGGTCATCGGCAGAAGGCCGCTCGGCGAGGCGATCCGCTTCGTCATCGACGCCCATCCCCATTACGACATCAGCGGCGTTTCGATCGCCTATGGCGACGGCTCGGCCCCTCGCCTCGGCAGCCGGGAGGTCAAGGCGCTGTGGGCCGAATATGGCCGCCGCTGGATGGAAGAGTAGCGCAGGCCATCAGCCGACGCCTATCGCTTGCATCCCCGTCCGGATCGTAACAGCGGCTCATGCGTTGAGCCTGAGCCAAATGGGAGCAACAGCCATGAACGTCGCCAATCTGCAACTCGAAGGCCTGCTGATGGCCGTCGCTTCGATCAATCAGGTGCTGGTGCGCAAGGGCCTGCTCACGGTCGAGGATATCGACATCGCGCTGCGCAAGGCCGAGGCCATCGAAACCGGCGAGGAGCGGTCCGACGGCATGTCGGAGTCCAACCGCGACGCCGTCAACTTTCCGATCCGACTGCTGGAACTGGCCAATCAATGCCAGCCGGAGGCGGACATGCCGTCCTTCTCGAAACTGGCCCGCATGGTCGGCCAGATGAAGGAACCCTACAACGACCAGATGTGAGGCGGTCTGCCGACGCGGGGCCTCACCCTCGGCCGAGCTTCGAGGCCAGCACGCTGCCCGGTCCATGGACGGCGGCAAACAGCAGGCCGGCGGCGAACGGGAAATGGGACATGAAGGCGCCGAACTCGGCCTGGTTGCCGGCCCAGTGCGACGGACCGTGGAAGGCAAAGCCTAGGAAGACCACGTAGACGGCGGCGACCACGGCGGCCGGCGTGAAGAACGCTCCGGTCAGCAAGGCGATCACCAGCAGCGTTTCGAGGATCGCGGCGCACCAGGCCAGAAACAGCGGGAACGGGAAGCCGGCGGCGGCGATGTAGCCGGCGGTCATGTTCATATCCATGAACTTGAACGCTGCCCCCATCGCGAACATGGCGGCCAGGGTCAGGCGGGCGATGAGAATAGCCGTGGTCTGCCACGGCGATTGAACGGCTTCCATGATGTGCTCCAAAGGTTTGCAACGGGTTTCATCCCAAGGACGGGCGCGACGCCGCCGATCCGACATCGTCCCGCAAAATTCTTTCCCGGCGAAGCAGAACTTCTGAAAAGGCCGCAGCTTGCGGGCAAGCCTGATTGCCGCCCGCTCAGAGCTTCGCCATCAGCTCCCGCCCCAACCGCTTCGGCGGCTCGGCGCGCAGCACCACATTGGTCGTCACCGCGCCGTAGCGGCCGATGGCGTCGACGATGCTTTCGAGGTCGGGCGGCGACGGGACGACGACCTTGACCAGAAAACAATCCTCGCCGGTCACCCGCAGCACCTCGACCACTTCCGGCATGGCCGCGAATTTCTTCAGGCAGGTCTGGATGTGCTCATGCGTGGTGCGCAGGCGGATCATGGCCATGGTGCCGAGACCGAGGGCGGTGGGATCGATCGCGGCCCGGTAGCCGGCGATGATGCCGCGCTCCTCCAGCCGCTTCACCCGCTCCGACGTCGCGGGCTGGGACAGGCCGACGCGGCGGCCGAGTTCGGAAATGCCGATGCGGCCATCCTCCTGCATGATCTCGATGATTGCCATGTCGGTGGGGTCGAGCCGTGGCCGGTAATCGCCGTTTGCCATGAACACCTTCAATCCATCGGAATTCGTCGTCGCTTTCCGATGATCTCTCATTCCGCGAACAAGGAGAAGCCCTAGGATTGGGACCTCATCTGCGGCGAAGAAACAGGATTTTCCATGACCGACTTCATCATTCTGCCGGGCAGCGGCGGATCGGGCGAGGCCCACTGGCAGACACGCTGGCAGCAGGCCGACCCGGCGATGCGCCGCTTCAGCCCGGCAAGCTGGGAGCTGCCGGATTTCGACGACTGGGTGGCGGCGCTGGACGTCGCGGTGTCACAGGCAAAGACCCCGCCGGTGCTCGTCGCCCACAGTCTCAGCTGCCTGCTGGTCGCGCATTGGCAGGCGGTGTCGAGCCGTCGGATCGGCGGGACGTTTCTGGTTGCGGTTCCCGACCCGGCCTCGCCGGTCTATCCCTCTTACGGAATTCCCTTCGCCGCTACGCCGCGCGGGCCGCTTCGCTTCCCCTCGCTGATCGTGGCCAGCACCGACGATCCCTATGATCCGAACGGCTATGCCCGTGAGAAAGCCACACAATGGGGCAGCGAACTGCACATCGCCGGGCCGCTTGGTCACATCAACAGCAATAGCGGGCTGGGCGACTGGCCGGCGGGAATGGAGTTGCTGACGGCCTTCGTGAGAGAGAGACAGGCCGACCACGCAATCGCACCGTAGGCGCCCGAAGCGTGCGCGCGGGCTTGCCCCGACTTGTCCCGCCAGCTATCTCTCGGGAGGGGCCTTTGTGAGGGAGCCTGCGAATGGTGTCCGTCCGATATCTGGTCCGCGATGTCGATCTGTCTATCGCGTTTTATACAAGCCATCTGGGCTTCGCGCTGAAGCAGCAATTCGGTCCGGCGATGGCCATCCTGACGCGCGGCGACCTCTCGCTCTGGCTCGCCGGTCCCTTGGCGTCGGCAGCCAGGCCGATGCCGGACGGCCGGACACCCGAGCCGGGCGGATGGAACCGCTTCGTGCTCGAGGTCGAGCAATTGCCGTCAATCGTGACTAAGATGGGCGAGGCCGGCGTGGGGTTCCGCAACCAGATCGTCGAAGGTCCGGGCGGGCGACAGATTCTTTGTGAAGACCCGTCCGGCAACGTGATCGAGCTGTTCGTGCCAAGCTAGACTTCGGCCGTCGCCTCGGATTCGGCGCCGGGCTTTGCCTGGCCTTCCCACTGCCGCTCCGCCTCTGCTTTGCGCTTCGGACAATCCTCGTAGTCATGCTCTCGCGAACCGCAATAGGAGCAGCATTTTGCCGGCGTGTCGGTTCGAAGCATTGTGGCCATGCACAAGAATGCACGAAAATTCATCCGGTTGCAGCAGCGTCCGCGGCGTCGCTGCTCGGATGCGTGACCGCCAGCCTGGCGACGCCGCTCAATAGCCGCCGAGGATCGGCAGACTCTCGCCGGTGATGTAGCTTGAACATTGCGGCCAGGAACACATAGGCCGGCGCGATCTCCTCCGGCTGGCCGGGCGCTTCACCGGGGTCTTGGCGCCGAACTGCGACACATCCGCCGCCTGCTTGTCGGACTTGAGACCAGCAGAAGGGTTGGCGGCAGACATTGCGCGCCGCGCGTATTCGTCCGGCCTATATCAAAGTTAAATGCGGATGCTGGGCGTGAGGTGGTAGGTGATCGCGATGGGGGGACTCTCAACGCGATCGAGGTGTCCCATGGACGTTCGAAATCTGATTGCCAAACTGTCGGCCGCGGTACTGCATCGCCGCGCCGCGTCTTCGCCGATACTGTTCAGGCCGATCCGCAACTCGCTCGCCGACATCCCGTTGAAGCCGGCGCCGCGCCCGCCTTATCGTCCGCATCGGCCGATCTGGCCGGCAAGCAACATGTAGCTCGCCGGGCTGCAACCAGTTTGTGATTTCCTCGTTTATGGCGATCCTGTTTTCAAGGAGGCAAGTGATGCGATCAATCCGGGCGAGACGCGAATGGTTTGGATGGTGAGCGCATGAGCCGTTTTCTGCCCCTGACGATCAGATTCGTGGACGGAAGCGCGATGACGGTGTCGTCGGTCGCCGACGCCAGGAGGGCGCTCGGCGGAACATGGAAGAACAAGCAGGCGGCGGCTTACAAGGCGGCCGACAGGTTGGTGGATGACGCGTTGAACGGCATTTGCCGCCCGGACATCGCCTTTGCCGCTTTCCAGAATGCCGCCGCCCAACAGGGCTTGCTGAAGCCGACGAAGCCAAGTGCCGCCCTTGCCATGCTCGACGAATTGGCGTCGCTGGATGGGCATCGTTGAAGACCGGCTGACGGGTTGCGGGGTGTCATGCGAACGCCGGATAGCCTATCTCGGCTCGCGGTTCATGCTGAGATAAGTCGGGTCGAACTCGGCGATTTCCACCAGCTGCTGCCAGTCCAGAATGGTCACCATGTAATTCGCCCAGCCGATCACACCGATCTTGCGCAGCGCACCGATGACCCGGTTCATGTGGACGACCGAAAGCCCAAGCACATCGGCCAGTTCCGCCTGCGACAGAGGAAGCCGGAAACTCATGCCGTTGGTCTGCTTGACCACCTGGAGCCGGACGAACAGCTCGCACACAAGATGCGCCAGATGCGACGTCTTGGACCGCCGGCCCATGGCCACGATCCATTCCCGATGGATGGCGCCATCGACGAGCGTGTCCAGCCACAGCAAGCGGCTCAGATGAGGCGCCTGTTCGGTGATCGTCCTTAGCCGACTGTGGTCGGCGGCGATCACCCGGCATGGCGACAAAGCTATAATGCCATGGTCCATTGTCTTGAGCAGGAAGGCGTGCAAATCGACAAAATCGCCTGGCACCTGCAACGAGGTGAACTGGCGCCCGCCATCCTCCAGCACTTTGTAGCGCGCCGCCAGACCCTCGATGATGAGCGTGCTGTAGCCTGGCCTCGATCCCTCGGAAACGATGTCCTGACCGGTGGCAAAATCCATCTCGATGGTCATGGCGGCGGCCAGCAGCCCCTTTTCCTGCTCGGACAAAGCGTCATGCTGGCCAAGGTTGAGATAAAGCGGTTCTAGCATCGAGGATCCAGTTCGAGATTTCGTGGACATTCGTGGCCTAGCCAAACGCCGGAGATCGGGTGCGGTTGCAATCGGCCGGCACGGCGACGGCTCCTGGCAGGAAATCTGCTCAGGACACAGTCGCATGGAACCATGGGTGCGGGTTGGGATTTAATCCATGTCGCTCAAAAATGGCCCCGATTTGAGACAACGACATGCATAAAAACACAGACCTGAAGCGCGTCGCCTGCGCCCTTTCAACCGCGACGCTTTAGCGTTCTCCAGCAGGGATCCTTGCACACATGGAACGGTTCTACTTCGACTTGTACAACGCCGAGACCCAGATTGACGAAGAGGGGCAGCTTTTTCCCAGCCGGGAGCGCGCGGGAGCCGAAGCGCTGCGCATATTGCACGATGTGGCGCGCGACGAGATACCGGAGGGCGACCACCGGCGGATCACCGTCAAGATGCTGAACGAGAACAGGGAGCAGATATTCGAAGCGTCGCTGACAATGGCGTCGCTGTGGAGTTGAACTCGTCGACCCTGTCGAGGACTGTATGGAACCTCTTGCCCTCCCCTCTGTTTCCTAAGGAGGGGCCAGCGGCAGAAGCTGCACGGCTGATTGACTGGAGGCATCTATGTCCTTGCAAAAGCTTCATCCCGAGCAGGTCGACGACACACGCAGGCTTGCCTATTCGACCTTTGCCCCGGCGCTGATCGGTTCGCTCACCAAGCGTCTGGCGCGGTGTCAGGGCGTCAAGGAGCTGGGCGCCCTGGAAAAGTCGCTCATCCGCCTGATCGAAGACTCCGATGTCGATGGGCCGCAAGCCGAGGCGATGAAAGAGTTCGCCATCGAGCTGGTGGTGTCGACGATATCGGAAGCCCGCGCTCACCCCGACACCAAGAGCGATGTCGAAGCCGTTGGCGAGCGCCGCGCCGAAGGCCGCTCCGAGAACCCGCAGACGCTCGAGGAGCAGTTGCAATCAGGCCTCGAAGACAGTTTTCCGGCCAGCGATCCGCCCGCCGTCGTCTCGACCGCCATTTCCGGCGGCTCGAAGGACCTTGTCGGTACAGATGAGGTGTTGCGCCGCAAGAAAGAGGCGGCGCAGCGAAAGCAGGAAAAGGCCGACGCCGGTTAGCCGGACAAGTCGCGCGAGCCCGAGGCGATGAGAGCCGTCAGCCGAAGCGCTTTTCCGGCGACTGTCCGCTGGATGGTGACTGTTCGCCGGCCCGCGCGACGATCGCCTCGAGCGGCTCCGGCCGGTGAAGCAGAAAACCCTGGCCATAGGCCACGCCCATGCCGCGCAGAATGTCGAGCGCTTCCTGCTGCTCGATCTTTTCGGCCACCACCGCGCAGCCGAGACTTTTGGCGATGCCCGCTATGGCCGAGACGATCTCGCGGTCGAAACGGCTTTCCGCGATATTCTCGATGAACGAGCCGTCGATCTTGATCTGATCGACCGGAAAGCGCCGCAAATATTCGAACGAGCTCATGCCGGCGCCGAAATCGTCGAGGCTGACGCGGCATTGCCGCTCGCGCGCCTTGCGCACGAACTGCTCGGCGGCGTCGAAATTGGTGACGGCCGCGGTCTCGGTGATCTCGAAGCCGATGCCGGAATGCGGCGCCCCGGTCTCGGCGATGACGGCGTCGACGAAATCCCATAGCAGCGGATCGCTCAGCGTCTGCGCCGACAGGTTGAAGCCGAGCATGATGGCGCCTGACCGCATCGCCGCGCCATGCTGCGAAAGCGCTGTCCTGATGATCCAGCGGTCCAGCCGCGAGGCAATGCCGAAGCGCTCGGCGACCGGAATGAATTCGTTGGGCGGGATCAGCTTGCCATTGCGCCCGGCAAGCCGCGCCAGCACCTCGACGTGGCGGCTCTCCTGCCAGGGCTGGCCGAGCAGATGGATTTCCTGGCCGAACAGTTTCAGCCGCCCGTCATCCATGGCGTCGACCGTGTCGGCGGCGACACGCGCCGCGTTGAGGCCGCCGGAGCCCGACGCCGCATCGGCCGAAAACACCGCGAAGCGATTGCGCCCGGCCGCCTTGGCGGCATAGCAGGCGTCGTCTGCGCAGGCCAACGCATCGGCAACTGTGGTGGTGGTGTCCTCGACGAAGGCGATGCCGATGCTGGCCGCGAGTTTTCGCGAGGTCGCCGGCAGTCCGAGGTCGGCGTCACGGACCGCCGCAAGAATCGCGCCGGCCAGCGCCTCGGCCTTGGCCGATTGGCAATTGGGCACCAGCAGCGCGAACTCGTCGCCGCCGAGGCGCGCGGCACGCGCCGATGCCGGCAGGCAGCCCAGAATACCGGCGGCGACACCCCTCAGCGCCAGGTCGCCGGCGGCGTGGCCGGCAAAGTCGTTGAGCGCCTTGAAGTAGTCGAGATCGACATAGAACACCGCCAGCGGCAAAGCCCGCTCGGTGGCGATATGCACGGCCAGCAGCCGGTCGAAGGCGGCACGGTTCAACAGGCCGGTCAGCGCATCGTGGTGAGCGGCGTAGGCGAGTTCCCGCTCGCGTTTCTTGTCCTCGGTGATGTCGCGCACGGTGCCGAGAATCTGGCCCGCCGTCTCGGGCGCCGCGATGAAGCGCACCAGCGATTCGACATGGCGGATTTCGCCGTCGCGCCTGACGATGCGGTATTGCGCGGCGACGACGCCGTCGGTCGAAAGCGGCGCCAGATGGGCGCGCTCTGCGGCATCCTTGTCGTCGGGGTGCAGATAGGAATGCCAAAGGTCGGCAGCCACCTCGTCGGTGTCGGCGACCAGGCCGAATATCTCCCTGGTGCGGGCGTCCCAATAGCTCTTGTTGGCGTCGATATCGTGATGCCAGATGCCGGTGCCGCTGGCCGCCAGCGCCAGGCGAAAGCGCACATTGACCCGCTCCAGTTCGGCTTCCGCCTCTTTCTGCCGGCTGATGTCGGTCTGCACGCCCATCAGCCTGACCGGCCTGCCCGTCTCGTCACGCTCGACAATGCCGCCGCGGTCCAGCACCCAGATCCAGTGGCCGTCCTTGTGCTTGAGGCGTAGCTCGGTCTCGATCGAGGCGGTCAGGCCGGAAATGTGCCGCTCTCCGCTGGCCAGCGCCCGCTGGCGGTCGTCGGGATGCGTCAGCTTCAGCCAGAGGTCGTCGCTGTTGGCAAGCTCGCCATCCTCATAACCCAGCATGTGCGACCAGGTCGGCGAATAGAAACAGTCGCCGCTCAAAATATCCCAGTCCCATACGCCGAGATGAGCGCGTTCGAGCGCAAGCGCCCAGAATTCGCCGTTGCGTATTTTCTCTTCAGCCATGCCCTGGTTTCGCTCACTCCGTCGCCGCCACTATGCACGCAAGCAGAGAAGAAAGCGTTACCGGGTGCGCCGCGCCCACAGTGCGGACAAGGCCTGCAATCGTGCCGGACCATGCCGTAAGGCGTCATCATGCGATTGGGGCTCGTCATGCCATTGGCGCCCTGATTGGAACCGCCCTGCCCGGGCCTGGCTCGACGATCCTTATCGCGCGGCGGCGCGCATTGTCCTCAAGCAGGCCGCGCAGTTCCTCGCGGCCGCGCGCGATGCGCGACATCAGCGTGCCGGCCGGCACGCCGAGCATCTCGGCGGCCTCGGCATAGGAGAAGCCTTCGATGGCGACCATGGTCAGCGCGGCACGGCGGTCCGGGCTGATCGCCTGCAGCGCGTCGATGATCTCGCGCGCGGCGACGTTCTCCAGCTGGTCGGCGGGAGAGGCCTGCACCTCGCCGGCCTCCAGCGGCAGCATCGAGGCCTCGCCACGCCGGTTCACCTTGCGCATCTGGTCAATGAACAGATGATGCATGATCGTGAACAGCCATTTTCGCGGGCTCTCTCCCGTCTGCCAGTTGTCCAGCCGCAGCAGCGCCCGCTCCAGGCAGTCCTGGACGAGATCGTCGGCGGAATCGCGGTCGCGCAGCAGCGAGCGCGCATAGAGGCGCAGGCGCGGGATTTCGTCGAGAATTGCTCTCTGCTTTTCGTCCATGACCTTTTGTCTTCGTTTCGGCATGCCGTTGCCGCAAAACCGCTGCGCCCCCGGGTGAGGACAGCTTTGGCTGATCCGAAAAAATTCCTCTGTTCATGCCTGTCGTCGGCTCCAAAAACGCTGGGCACTTTTGGGCGACAGGCATGACGCGCTAGCGCGGCGTGGCGTCGATGGCGACCCGGTCGGGATAGAAGGCGCCGTGGGCGCGAATCTCGGCCATCTCGTCGAAGGGCTGCTCATAGGCCCACATCGCGTCGTTACCGGTTTCGCCCGCCGGCAGCACGTTCCAGTAGCTGGAGTCGCCCTTGTAGGGGCACAGCGTCGACCGCTCCGTCTTCCTGAGCTTGCGGAAGTCGATGTCCTCGAACGGGATGTAGAAGGAGAAGGGATGGGGCGGCTCGGTCACCATTTTGGCTTTTGCCGAGGAAGCGATGATGGTGCCGTTTGCAAACACGACGACACGCCCGTTGAAGGGCTCGACGGTGATCACCTTGCCCGGATTGCGCCTGAAGCCGGGTGACGGGTTCGCATGCTGATCCATGACTGCTCTCCTTGTCCGCTGGTGGCTCGATGCCGGTCGACGGCGTCAGCTCTCACTGGCCACTGATGGGCCGGCGACAGCGGTCACACGCGACAGCTTCTGGCGCTTTTCGAGCTGTGGCTTTTCATAGGTCTTCTTCATCGTTCTTCCTTTTCTGACGTCTGGCAGCCGGTCCGCGCGGCTGCCGGCCGTGGATCATGGCTCCAAGGGACAACAGGCGCATCTCCCGTCCGGCCGATGCGCCGCCGAAGGAAATCCGGGCCAGCGTGGCAAGAACGATTCGCATGTGTTTCGCCGCGATCCGACGGCGGTGGATTTATCTCAGCCGGGACGGCCATGCTTGGGCCGGGCGGAACACGGTTTTGGCGAATGCGGCCCTGTCAGCACGACCGCAAGGCTTGGACAGGCGCGAACAGCTACCCGCGCGGCTATGGCGATGGCTACTTGGCGCCGGTGCACGCCGCGAAATATCGATAATAAAGGACGACAGGTGAGACTCTACAAAATCAAGATGATTTGCCAGATATTTTCGCCTTTTCGGCACGAGAAGCAAAATAAATTTTCGACAGACGAACTTTCACTTCGGAAAAATGTCCATTTCATCTCTGTTAACCAAATATTAACCAAAATTATCCGATACATACCGAAGTTATTCGCTGTCGTAATCCGAATCTAAGTTGTAATAATCATTGCACAGTTCGCCTCTGACATTACTGTATCGTTGATGTCTTGCGAAGCATGCAACGGAGGAGCTGTAGGAGTGAAATCCGGGTCAAGACTGTGTTGCGAGGAACGGTCTGCCCGACGGAGGAAACACGCATGAGATTGCTGAAATATGCGCTGCTGGCGGGAGCGTCGCTGCTTCCCATCCTGCCCGCGATCGCCGCGACCGCGACGGGCAGCATGAATGTCCGCATCACGATTACCGACGAATGCAAGGTGCAGACGGCGAGCGATCTCGATTTCGGCTCGCACGGTGTCATTGATGCGAATGTCGACCAGACCAGCACCATCAACGTGCAATGCACGACCGGCAAGTCCTACAATGTTGGTCTGAGCGCCGGAGCGGGCGCGGGCGCAACGGTTGCTGTTCGCAAGATGACCGGGCCGGCGTCGGCGACGATCGACTACACCATCTACAGGGAAAGCACCCGGACGCAGCTTTGGGGCACCACGATCCCCACCGACACGGTCGGCGGAACCGGCAACGGCGCCATTCAGCCGCTGACCGTCTACGGGCGTGTTCCACCGCAGACGACACCGGCGGCGGGCCTCTACACCGACACCGTTGCGATCACCATAACGTACTGACAATCGATACCAACACGAGGACGATCATGCGATCCATGCTTTCATGCATCGGAGCCACGGCTGTTCTGTTGCTGTGCGCCGGTCTCTCACAAGCCGCTTCGCTCAGGGTGGCGCCGACAGGTCTCGAGCTGATCTCGCCCGACGCCTCGGCGGTTCTCAACCTCAGCAACGATGACCCCAAGCGGCCGATCAATGTGCAGATACGCGTCTTCGCCTGGAGCCAGGCTGGCGGGATCGAGACGCTGACGCCGACTACGGACGTCGTCGCCAGCCCGCCATCGACCAAACTCGGACCCAATGCCCAATACGTGGTTCGCGTCGTGCGCGTCAGCAAGGCGCCGGTGCGGGCCGAGGAAAGCTACCGCGTCATCGTCGACGAGTTGCCCGACCCGTCGCGCAAGAAGGCCGGTACGGTCGCGCTCGCGCTGCGCTATTCGGTGCCGGTGTTTTTCCGCGACGCCGATGCGGCCGCGCCGGCAGTCGCCTGGAGTGTTTCGCGCAAGGGCGGCAGTCTTGTGCTGACAGCCAGCAATACCGGTGAAAGTCGTCTCCGCTTGTCCAACCTATCCCTGACCCAGAACGGCAAAAAGCTCGGCAACCGAAACGGGCTCGTCGGTTATGTCCTGGGCGGCGCGACCATGCAGTGGCCGATCGGCAGCGGCAAATCACTGTCAGCGGGCTCCGTGCTTTTGAAGGCACAGAGCGATCTTGGACCCTTCGATGCCAACGTTGCCGTCAAGGGCAAGTAGGATCGCGCTAGTCGTCGCGCTCGCGATTTTCACACCTTTCTCGGCGGTGAACGCGCAAGAATTGCCGGCCGTGACGAACCCTGAAGACCCTGGCCAGCAAGCCGGCCGCAGCCTTTATCTAGAGGTGTTCATCAACGACGTCTCGACCAAACTGATCGGCAGCTTCACCCAGATGCCGGATGGCGGCCTGGCATCGACTCCGCAAGAGCTGAAGGAGCTCGGGCTGAAGCCGCCGCAGGGCGCTGTCGACACCGACGGCCTGGTCAGGCTCGACCAGCTGGCGGATGTGTCGTTTCAGATCGACGAAGCGGCGCAGCGCCTCTACGTCACCGCCGCCAATGACAGCCGCGAGGCGCGTATGGTCGATCTCGGCTTGCGCTTGCAGGACCGGCCGGCGCCGCAATCGGGCTTGGGCGCGGTTCTCAACTATTCGCTGTTTGCCAGCTCCAACACATTGTTCGACAAGGACGTCGAGCTGTTCCAAGGCGTTTCCGGCGGCTTCGATGCGCGCGTGTTCAGCCCCTATGGCACGCTCAGCCAGTCGTTCATCGCCGGCTATTCCGATGGCAAGCTGGGCGGCTTTACGCGGCTCAACACGACCTGGAGCTATTCCGACCCCGACCGGCTGATGACCTACCGCGCCGGCGACTTCGTCTCCGGCGGCTTGTCGTGGACGCGGCCGGTCTATCTCGGCGGCGTCCAGGCGCAACGCAACTTCCACCTGCGATCGGACCTGGTGACGCTGCCGCTGCCGTCCTTCGGCGGCACGGCGGCGGTGCCGTCGACGCTCGAGGTCTATACGCAAAACGTGCGTACCTATTCCGGCGACATCCAGCCCGGGCCATTCCAGGTCACCAATTTGCCGGTGTTCACCGGCGCCGGACAGGCCCAGGTGGTGCTGCGCGACAGCCTGGGGCGCGAGACCACCGCCACCTTGCCGTTCTATGCCTCCAGCATGATGCTGCGTCAGGGGCTGCTCGATTTTTCCGTCGAGGCGGGCATGGCGCGGCGCAATTTCGGCATCTCTTCCGACGACTATGATGGCCGCGTCATGGGCGTCGCCAGCGCGCGCTACGGCGTGACCGACCGGCTGACATTGGAAGCCCATGCCGAGGGCGGCGCCGAGCTGATCAATGGCGGCATAGGTGCTGCCTTCCCGCTCGGGCCTTATGGCGCGGCTTCGCTGGCAGTCGCCGGCAGCCATCATGACGGGCGCACCGGTTCGCTGGTCGATGCCAGGGCCGAGTTCGGTTATGACGGCTGGGCGATCAACGCTCACATGCAGCGGGCCTTTGGCGGCTATGATGACATCGCCTCGGTGACGGCGCAGCCGGTTCTCGACCCCGACGACTTCACCCGTTTCAGCGCCGGCGTGCCGCGCGCGGTCGACCAGGTGACACTCAGCGTGCCGATGCCGATCGATTTCTCCAGCCTCAACCTGTCCTATACGCATTTGAAGAGCGCCAAGGGCGAAAGCAGCCAGATCGTCGGCCTGTCCTACAGCCAGGCATTTTTCAAGCGCAGCACGCTCTATGCCACGGCCTTCGCCGATCTCGATGACGACAGCAGCTATGGCGTGTTCGCCGGGATTTCGATCCCGTTCAACGACGACATCTCGGCCTCGACAGGCGTCGAGCAAGGCCCTGACGGCCTCAATGTCACTGCCGACCTCGCCAAGGCGGAGCGGGCCGAGGACGGCAGCATCGGCTGGCGGCTGCGCACCTCAGAAGGCGAGGTTCCCAACCGCTCGGCAGCGGTGAGCTACCGGGCGCCGTTTGCGCGCCTCGCGGCCGGCGCCCAGCAGTTCGACAATGATTTTCGCGTGACCGGGCAGATGGACGGCGCCATCGCCGTGGCCGGCGGCGGCGTGTTCGCCACCAATCGCATCGACGACGCCTTTGCCGTCGTCGATGTCGGCACGCCGGACGTGGAGGTGTTGCATCAGAACCGGCCGGTCGGGAAGACCGACAGCAAAGGCCGCATCCTGGTCACCGGGCTGAATTCCTATGAGCCGAACACGGTGTCGATAGACCCGAAGAACCTGCCCGTCGACGCCGATATTCCGACCACCAAGGAGACTGTCGTTCCGGCCGACCGCAACGGCGTCGTGCTGAAGTTCGGCGTGTCCGAGGCGGCACAGGCCGCGCTGGTGACGCTGGTCGACCCGAGCGGCACGCCGCTCGAAGCCGGGCTTGCCGGCCGCGTCGACGGCGGCACGGAAGATTTCGTCGTCGGCTATGATGGGCAGGCCTACATCAAGGGCCTCGGCAAGCAGAATGCGGTGGTGGTCGGTCTGGCGGACGGCAGCTCCTGCCGAGCGGATTTCCCGTTCGAAGCGGTGCGAGGCCGGCAAGTGACGATCAAGGATGTGGTGTGCCAATGAAAATCCCAGGCCAAATGATGCGCGCTGCAGTCGTTATAATCCTCGTACTGCTGCCGTCGCTGGCCCGGGCGCAGAGCTGCACCGGTACCGTCACCGACATGAATTTCGGTCTCATCGACACGCTGTCGGCCACCGCAGCCACCGCGACGGCGACACTCAACATGAATTGCACCGGCGGCGTGGTGCGCATCCTGTTCTGTCCGCATATCGGCGCCGGCAGTGGGGGTGCTACCTCGGCGGCAGCCAGGCAGATGGCGAGCGGCGCCAACAGCCTTAACTACCAGCTCTATTCGGACCCCGGAATGAGCGTCGTGTGGGGTTCCTATGCCTGGGCCTATGCATCGCGCCCGCCGCCGCAGGTGCTGGTGCCCATTCTCATCGGCAATGCATCCGGCAGCGCCACGATCTACGCTCGGGTGACCGGCGGCCAGTCAGCGGTTCCGCCGGGCACCTATCAGTCGATATTTTCGGGCATCCACGTCGAGTTTCGCTACCAGAACGATCTGCTCGGCAACAGCTGCAACACCGGCTTCGGTCTGACGGCGCCCGATCCGACCTTCACCATCAACGCCACGGTCCAGGCAAACTGCCTGGTCGCCACCCAGAACATCGATTTCGGCTCCAAGGGCGTGCTCGACGCCAATGCCGATGCCACCGGCCAGGTCTCGGTCACCTGCACGCCGTCGACCGCCTATACGGTTTCCCTGAATGGCGGCACGACAGGCGGCACGCCGACCAATCGCAAGATGTCGAAGGGCGGCGAGCGGGTCACCTACGGCCTCTACAAGGACGCCGCGCGCTCGCAGCCCTGGGGTGACGCCGGAACGCCGGGAAGCACGGTGGCCGGCACCGGAACCGGCTTGGCGCAACCGCTCATCGTCTACGGCCGCGTGCCGCCGCAGACGACGCCCTCGGCCGGCGTCTACACCGACACGGTGGTGGTGACCATCACCTATTGATCGCGGCCCGCCTCGCCGTTGGCCGGCGCCAGCCAGCGCGCGTAAATCTCGCCGACGATGCCGCGGCGAAAGACCAGCACGCAGATCATGAAGATCAGGCCGGTGGCGATTGTCACCGGGAAGCCTGAGGTGGCGAGGGTGTTTTCCAGGCCGACGACGAGGCCGGCGCCGACGACAGGACCGACCATGGTGCCAATGCCGCCGAGCAGCGTCATCAGGATCACCTCGCCCGACATCTGCCAGGTGACGTCGGTCAGCGTCGCGAACTGGAAGACGATCGCCTTGGTCGCGCCGGCAAGCCCGGCAAGGGCTGCCGACATGACGAAGGCGACGAGCTTGTAGCGGCCGACCGAATAGCCCAGCGAGATGGCGCGGTTCTCGTTCTCGCGGATCGAACGCAGGATCATGCCGAACGGCGAGTTGACGATGCGCCAGACGGCGAAGACGCCGATGAGGAAGACGGCAAGCACGACGAAATACATGTTGAGCGTGACGTTGAGATCGACGATGCCGAACAGATGCCCGCGCGGCACGCCCTGTATGCCGTCCTCGCCTTCGGTGAACGGCGCCTGGACACAGAAGAAATAAAACATCTGCGCCAGCGCCAGCGTGATCATCGAGAAATAGATGCCTTGCCGGCGGATGGCGAGGAAGCCCATGACCAGGCCGAGCACGGCCGCTCCGGCGGTGCCGAGCAGGATGCCGGCCTCGGGCGGCCAGCCCCATGCCTTGACGGCGTAGGCGCAGAAATAGGCGGCGGCGCCGTAGAAGGTGGCGTGGCCGAACGACAACAGCCCGGTGTAGCCGAGCAGCAGGTTGAAGGCGCAGGCAAACAGCGCGAAGCACAGCATCTTCATCAGGAAGATCGGATAGACGAAGAAGGGCGCGGCTATCAGCGCCAGTATGGCCAATGCCAGCAATACCCGCTCCAGCCGCACGGAGGCGGCGGTGCGCTGTTGGTGAAGGGTTGCCTCGCTCATCTCAGGCGTCCCTTCCGAACAGGCCGGCGGGGCGCAGGAGCAGCACGACCGCCATGATGACGAAGACGACGAGGTTCGACGCCTCGGGATAGAACACCTTGGTCAGGCCCTCGGCGAGGCCGAGCATATAGCCGGTGACGATGGCCCCGAGGATCGAACCCATGCCGCCGACCACGACGACGGCAAAGACGACGATGATGATATCGGAGCCCATCAGCGGACTGACCTGGTAGACGGGCGCGGCGAGAATACCGGCAAGGCCGGCGAGCGCCGCGCCGAGCCCGTAGGTGAGCGTCAGCAGCAGCGGCACGTTGACGCCGAAGGCCTGCACCAGCTCCGGATTCTCGGTCGCGGCGCGCAGATAGGAGCCGAGCCTGGTCTTTTCGATCAGGAGCCAGGTGCCGATGCAGATAATGAGCGAGGCCACCACCACCCAGCCGCGATAGTTGGGCAGGAACATGAAGCCGAGATTGGTGCCGCCGGCAAGCTGCGCCGGAACGGCATAAGGGTTGCCCGACACGCCGTAGTAGAAACGGAACACGCCTTCGATGACCAGCGCCAGGCCGAAGGTGAACAGCAGCCCGTAGAGCGGATCCAGGCGGTAGAGCCGCGACAGCGCCACGCGCTCGACCGCCATGCCGAAGACGCCGACGATGAGCGGAACCAGGAGCAGCGCCGGCCAGTAGCCGATGCCGAGATGGACGAGCAGCAGGTAACCGATGAAGGCGCCGAGCATATAGAGTGCGCCATGGGCGAAATTGATGATGCGCAGCAGGCCGAAGATGACGGCCAGGCCGAGGCTCAGCATGGCGTAGAAGGAGCCGTTGATCAGCCCGACCAGCATCTGGCCGAGCAAGGCCTGGACGGGGATGCCGAAGATCATGGTCATGGCGCCGTCACCGAGGGTGTTGCAAGCGGGATGCGTCTGTGCGGCACGTACCCCCACCCGGACCTTCGGTCCGACCTCCCCACAAGGGGGAGGTAGGGCGGTGGCCCTCCACCCTCCCCCTTGTGGGGAGGGTCGCTGCGCAGCAGCGGGGTGGGGGTACTGCCGTGGGCTGTCGTCATCATACCCCAAGCACATCGTGCAGCTGTTGCGTGTGAGCGGCAAGCTCGCTTACGGCAAAACCCTCCACCACCTTGCCGTGCTCCATCAGGTAGAAGCGGTCGGCGATGCGGGCGGCGAAGCGGAAATTCTGCTCGACGAGCAGGATGGTCATGCCGCGCTTTTTAAAGGTCGCCAGCAGTTCGCCGATGCGCTGGACGATGACCGGCGCCAGGCCCTCGGTCGGCTCGTCGAGCAGCAGCATCTGCACGCCCGTCCGCAGGATGCGGGCGATGGCCAGCATCTGCTGTTCGCCGCCGGAGAGTTTGGTGCCGGGGCTGTTGCGGCGCTCCTTGAGGTTGGGAAAGAGATCGAAGATTTCCTCCACGCTCATGCCGCCCTTGGCCACCACCGGCGGCAGGATCAGGTTTTCGTCGACGGTGAGCGTGGCGAAGATGCCGCGTTCCTCCGGCACGAAGCCCAGGCCCTTATGAGCGACGCGGTGCAGCGGCAAGCGCATCAGGTCGCTGCCGTCGAAGGTGACACTGCCGCTGCGCTTGCGGACCAGCCCCATAATGGCGCGCAGCGTTGTGGTCTTGCCCACGCCGTTGCGGCCGAGCAGCGTCACGGTCTCACCGCGAAAAACGTCGAGGTCGACGCCATGCAGCGCATGGCCCTCGCCATACCAGGCATGGAGATCGCGCACGGCAAGCAGCGGCTCACTCATGCTCGGTCCCCCTGCTCGGTCCCCATGTAGGCGACCCTGACGCGCTCATCGTTGCTCACCGTTGCGTAGTCGCCGGCGGCGAGCACCTGGCCGCGCTGCATGACGGTGATCCAGTCGCAAAGGTCGGCGACGACGGTGAGATTGTGCTCGACCATCAGCACGGCGCGGTCCGTTGCCAGCGAGCGGATGATGCCGGAAATGACGCCGACATCCTCGTGCCCCATGCCGGCCATCGGCTCGTCGAGCAGCAGCACTTTCGGGTCGAGCGCCAGCGTGGTGGCGATCTCGAGCACGCGCTTTCGGCCATAGGAGAGATCGCCGGCCGGACGATGCGCGACATCGTCGAGACCGACGACGGCAAGCAGTTCGCGCGCCCGTGGCGTCAGTTGGTCAAGCGCGGCCAGCGAGCGCCAGAACTGGAAGCCGAGCCCGCTCGGCCGCTGCAAGGCGACGCGGACATTGTCGAGCACGCTCAGATGCGGAAAGATCGCCGATATCTGGAACGAGCGGACGAGACCCATGCGCGCCACCCTGGCCGGCGCGGTGCGGGTGATGTCGTTGCCCAACAGTTCGATCCTGCCGCTGCTCGGCTGCAGGAACTTGGTCAAGAGGTTGAAGATTGTCGTCTTGCCGGCGCCGTTCGGCCCGATCAGCGCATGGATCTGGCCGTGATGGACGTCGAGGTCGACATTGTTGACGGCGACGAAACCGGCAAAATCGCGCCGCAGGCCGCGGGCGGAGAGCACCACCCGCGGCTTGATTTCGGCACCGTCCGGCTGGACGGCCACGGCTTGCGCCATCGTCACTTGGTGACGAGGGGGCAGCCACTGTCTTCAGCCTTGATGAAGGCCTTGTCGCCCGGAATGGTCGCAAGGTAGGTGTAGTAGTCCCAGTCCTTCTTCGACTCCTCGGGCTTCTTGACCTGGTAGAGATACATGTCGTGCACCATCGAGCCGTCGGCCTGTACCTTGCCGTTGGCGTTGATGATGTCGTCGACGGGCATTTCATGGAGTTGCTTGGCGACCGCCTCGGTCTCGTCGGTGCCGGCCTTGTCGATGGCCTTGAGATATTGCAGCACCGCCGAATAGGTGCCGGCCTGGATCATGTTGGGCATGCGGTTGGTGCGCTTGAAGAAGCGCCCGGCGAAGTCGCGGCTCTTGTCGTCGCGGTCCCAGTAAAACCCTTCGGTGAGCACCACGCCCTGCGCCGCCTGCAGGCCGAGGCCGTGCACCTCGGCAAGGGTGAACAGAAGGGCTGCCAGCCGCTGGCCGCCGGCGACAATGCCGAACTCGGCCGCCTGCTTGATGGTATTGGAGGTGTCGAGGCCGGCATTGGCAAGGCCGATAACCTTGGCGCCGGAGGACTGCGCCTGCAGCAGGAAGGAGGAATAATCCGTCGATCCCAAGGGGTAACGCACCTCGCCCAGCACTTTGCCGCCGCTTGCCTCAACAACCTTTGAGGTCTGCTCCTTCAGCGAATAGCCGAAGGCATAGTCGACGGTGATGAAATACCAGCTGTCGCCGCCCTGCTGCACAAGCGCGCCGCCGGTGCCGACCGCCTGCGAGTGGGTATCGTAAGCCCAGTGGAAACCGTAGGGCGAGCATTGCTTGCCGGTCAGGTCGGCCGATGCCGCTCCGGTGACGATGTCGATCTTCTTCTTTTCCTTGGACAACCCCTGGACGGCGAGCGCCACCGAGGATGTCGTCAGTTCCATGATCGCGTCGACCTGTTCGGTGTCGTACCACTGGCGCGCAATGTTGGAGGCAATGTCGGGCTTGTTCTGGTGATCGGCGTTGACGATCTCGATCGGCGCGCCCTGCACCTTGCCGCCAAAATCCTCGACCGCCATGCGGCCTCGACCGACCATTTGCCGCCGAAATCGGCATAGACGCCCGACTGGTCGTTGAGGATGCCGATCTTGACCTTGCCGTCGGAAATTTCGCCGGCCGCCGCCGGCATCGCAGTCGCCGCAAGCAGCGCGGCTGAGACGAGATAGGATGCTTTCACAGGTGGTTCCTCCCTTGTGGCCGACGCCGGGAAACGCGGAGGCCTCACGATGGTTCAACAGTTCCGTCCGGTTCTCGCTGAAATCCGGGCCAGCGCCCGCCACTTCTCCTCTTGGCAACCCTTCCGCCCTGGGTGCGCCGGGAAACGTAGCATCAGATTTCGCAAGGGGAGAATGCTATTTTCGTAGCATGGCGTGCTAGCGCGGCCGCTACCAGTCGGGCTCAATTGGAGAGTCTTCGGAAAAGCCGCTCGGGCCAGGCAGAGAGAGCGTTGCGGCCGCAGCGTCCAGCAGTGCCCCCGGAAGCCCTTTGAGATGCTCGCTGTCCAGCGGAAGCGCAAGATAGCCCGTGGCAATGCGTGCAGCCGCTTCCGCCTGTTCACGATCTCTCATTGCCTTGACCGCAGACCGATCAGGCAGCGTGGCCAGCCAAGCCTTGTGCAGAGCGAACATTCGAGGGTCGACCGTCGGCATGCTTACGGGATAGCCACGCTCATCGATCGCCACAGCCTCCACCTTTGGAGCGTTGATGAGCCATTGCAGCCCCTCCATGGGTGCGCTGTCGAGATCGTCGGCAAGCTGTGTAATCGAGGTAGTGGCGTTGTCCTTGAGGACATGTCTTGCCTGCGGACGGATCAGGTCGACCAGATAGCCATCACGGTTCGCTGCCCTGAAGGCCCGGGGCTGGAGCGGCTTGAAGGACCTGTCCACTTTACGCAACACGCCTATCAGGCCGGACTGGCTTACCCTCTCGCCGGTCACGAAGCTGATGCGGCGTCGGGAATCGAAGAGCAGGTCAATGTCGCCGGTTGCCGTGAGACCGCTGGTGATCTGGACGCCCGCCAGAGCCTCGTAAGCGAACAGCGCATTCGTGCCGACGACCAGCAACTGCTTGCCCAGCAGGTCTGTTTCGGCGCACCGCCGCAATATCCGTGCGGCGATGGCCGGTACCCTGCCCAACCCCATTGCCACATTGACTTTCGCCAGGCCGTTCATGCGATCGGCCAGACCTGCCAGCAGATCCTTGTTCTGCACCCTGCCCTCGGAAAACGCAGCGAACGCCTTCTCCGTCTGGCTGCTTTTCGGCCCGAGTGAATTCTCGACCTGCCGGACCTTCCGCAGCAGGTATTCAGCACCGCTGCGCTCAACCCAGCGCATGCTGCCTGCAAAGCGCCTTTGGCGCTGGTCATCAGCACGCTGCCAGGCCTCGTAGACCTGTTGCGTATCTATGAGTTGGCGCCGCTGCTCGCCGGTCAACTCTCTCAGCATCGTTTTCCACTCTTAAGCCAGGATCAAGTTAACATAGTGGAAAACTCTTAATTAACAATATGTTGCTATGTTTTTCCACTATCGCAGCTATCACCGGCACGCCGAGTGGAAAATACCATAAAAACAATAGGTTATGTCCGAGAAAGGGAGGCCAGAACCTCACACGCGGGTTTTTAGCTGCGCGCACCATGGCAGCCGCTTGCCGTCGCCTCACCGCTTCTGCGGATAGATCGTCTCGCCGCGCTTCAGCATCTCGACAAAAGCCTCGATCTTCTTCCTGCGCCCCGCCTCCGTCTTCATGTTGTGCGTTCGAAACGCCAGCGCGAACCGGTTCTGGGCGGAAAGCTTTGCCAGCATCTCCTTCGCCTTCGGCTCGGCGTCGATGGCGGCCTGCAGATCGTCAGGGATCTTCATGTCCTTGCCTGAGGCAAAGGCGCGGTCCCAGCGGCCGTCGGCCTTGGCCGCCTCGACCTGTTTCAGCCCGTGTTCGGTCATGCGGCCCTCCTCGACCAGGCGGGCGACATTGTCGATGTTGATCTTGCTCCAGATGCTCTTCTTGCCGCGCGGCGTGTAGCGCTGCAGAAAGCTCTTGTCGTCGAGCGGCTTGCGTATGGCGTCGATCCAGCCGAAGCACAGCGCCACGTCGATGGCCTGCTTCGGCGTGATCGAGGCGAGGCCCGAGCCGACCTTGTGGACCTTGATCCAGACCTCGCTCTCGCTGGCATGATTTTCGCGCAGCCAGGCGTAAAAACTGTCGGGATCGGGGAATTCATGAACCTTGTCGGGATCGACCTTGAACGGCGCCATCATCACCTCGTTGTTGCCGGGCCGGCTGTATCGGCTGTCGATGCCAGTTTCCGTCAGCGGCGTCGATACCCCCTAGCCTATTGCGAGCCGGCTTGCGCCCAAGCCGGCGCTCATGGCAGTTTCCCGGCTGGTCGAGCCGGGCAAGGCAGACTGCAATTCGGGGGAAATGCCATGCGATCGATGTTACTCGGCCTCATCCTTCTGCTGCCGGCCTCGGCGCTCGCCGAACCCATCGAAACCCAGAAGATCATCACCGCGCTGACCGGCGACTTCAATGGGGACGGCGCCGCCGATCTGGCGATGATCGTCGAGACCGAGCCCGAAGACGATACCATGGACATGCATTTCTTCCTGAGGGACAAAAAGTACAATTTTCTGAAACCCGCCGGCGTCGTGCATGAGCAGGTCTACGGCGAATGGAACGACTACGACCAGCCGCATTATGAGGGCTCCGGCATCGAACCGGAGTTGACCTTGCTGCCCAACGGCTCGATCAAGATCTATCTGCCGGGGCTGATCGGCCCCGGCGAGCGGACCGACATGACGCTGACCATCGCCTGGCGCAACGAGGCCTTCGTCGTCGCCGGCGTTGCCTATGACCATTACAAATACCAGTCCGTTGTCGTCTACAGCAGCTGCGACTACGACGTGCTGACCGGCAAGGGCAAAAGTATGCAGACGCAGGATGATGACAGCAAGGTGAACAGTATCGTGTCTGTCGAAGGCCAGGTCGTGCCCTTCGCGGAGTGGGACACGGGGACGCCTTTTAGGGTATGCGGGGATTGAGGGGGCAGCCAATCTCCCCCCTCGTGGGGGAGATGGCCGGCAGGGGGGCCGCTGTCCCGCCAACGCACCGGCCAGTGTCAGCCACGTTTATCCCGCGATTCTTGTCAGAAAATAGATCGAGAGGTCGCGATCCTTCGCGCCCCCTCTGCCCTGCCGGGCATCTCCCCCACTTGGGGGGAGATTGGCTTCACTGCAGATGCGGTTTCTTCAAAAAGCTGTTTCGGTCGGCGGATTTCACTCGCAGCCAAGTCTCACGACCGTCACGCACGACCCTGAGAGGAATCTCCGAACCCGCCGGATTCTGCCATAGCTTGCGGTAGAAATCGGCGAGACCGTCGACCTCGCCATCGCGCACGTCGGAGATGATGTCGCCCTGGCGCAGGCCGGCCTTGGCGGCGGGGCCGCCTTCGGCGACGCTCATCACCACGACCGCACCGTTGCTCTCGGCCGAGAAGGCGCCGAGCCATGGGCGCGGCGGCTTCGCCACCTGGCCGCGCGTCAGGAGATCGTCGAGGATCGGGGTCAGAAGGTTGATCGGCACGACCATGTTGATGTCGGCGACCTCGCCGTTGCGGCTCATCTGCAAAAGCAGCGAACCGATGCCGAGCAGGCTGCCATCCTGGCCGATGAGCGCCGCGCCGCCCCAGGACGGATGCGCCGGGGCAATGAAGATCGCCTCGTCGAGCAGATATTCCCAATAGCCGGCGAATTCCTGCTTGGTGACGATGTGTGCCTTGACCGAGCGGCCGGTGCCGTCGGCAAACACCACGGGGTCGCCGATCTTGGCCTTCGAGGCGTCACCCAGCGCCACCGCCGGCAGGCCGAGCGGCGCCAGCGCCTGCACCAGGCCGAAGCCTGTCTCCTGGTCATAGGCCAGCGCATGCGCCGGCACGACGCGGCCGTCCTGGTCGGTCAGCCAGACTTCCTCGGCCTCGGTGATGAGATAGCCTATGGTGAGCACCAGCCCGTCGCCGCGGATGACGACGCCGCTGCCTTCCCGGCGCGTGCCCAGGGCATTGGCCGTGAAGGCATCGTCGGGAACCATGGCGCGCACGCCAACGACGGAGCGCAAGAGCGGGGAAACGGGATCGACGGGCATGCTTTCATCCTGGCAGATATGCGTGGGCAGTATCCTGTATAGGTATGCCGCGCTGCACAGGGCGCAAGGGCTTAGGCAACAAGGCAATCATTTCAGAGGCTGGCGCTGCTCCTCATCCGCCTGCCGGCACCTTCTCCCCGTATAGCGACGGGGAGAAGGGAGATGGCCGCAACATCGGCGCTCTTGGCAACGCTGGCAATTGGGGAAATCAGTAGGCGACAGCGTCCTTCTCGCCGTCACTATACGGGGAGAAGTGCCCGGCAGGGCGATGAGGGGCGGCGCCGACATCGATAATAGTTCAACACAAGTTGAACCTTTCTGAATTGCACCTATGTGTTCCCGTATCTAGGTTCCGCCGACTTTTCCGCCATCAGTCTCGCGCCGTCGCGCAAGTCGTTTTCGCCCCGCCAAACCCAAGGAATTTCCCGCATGACCGAATACATCCCGCCGAAAGTCTGGAGCTGGAAGAAAGCCAATGGCGGCACGTTCGCCAGCATCAACCGGCCTATTGCCGGTCCGACGCATGACAAGGTGCTGCCGGTCGGCAAGCATCCGCTGCAGCTCTATTCGCTGGCGACGCCGAATGGGGTCAAAGTGACTGTCATGCTGGAGGAGCTTCTGGCGCTCGGCCACAAGGGCGCCGAATACGACGCCTGGCTGATCCGCATCAACGATGGCGACCAGTTCGGCTCGGGGTTTGTCGAGGTCAACCCCAACTCCAAGATCCCGGCGCTGCTCGACCGCAGCGGCAAGACGCCTGTCCGCGTCTTCGAGTCCGGTTCGATCCTGCTTTATCTCGCGGAAAAGTTCGGCGAGTTCCTGCCGACCGAACAGCCGGCGCGCGCGGAAACCTTGTCCTGGCTGTTCTGGCAGATGGGTTCGGCGCCCTATCTCGGCGGCGGCTTCGGCCATTTCTACGCCTATGCGCCCGAAAAAATCGAATACGCCATCGACCGCTTCGCCATGGAGACCAAGCGCCAGCTCGACGTGCTCGACCGGCGGCTGGCGGAGACCGAATATCTCGGCGGCGCCTTCTATTCGATCGCCGACATGGCGGTATGGCCCTGGTATGGCGGCCTTGCGCTCGGCCGCATGTACAATGATTCCGCCGAGTTCCTGTCGGTGCAGGACTACGAGCACGTACAACGCTGGGCCAGGGCGATCGACGCCCGCCCGACCGTGCAACGCGGCCGCATGGTCAACCGCGCCTTCGGCGACCCGGCCATGCAACTGCACGAGCGCCACGACGCCAGCGATTTCGAGACGAAGACGCAGGATAAATTCGTGGTGGCGGAGTGAGCTAATCTCCCCCCTTGAGGGGGAGATGGCCGGCAGGCCAGAGGGGGTCGGCTCGACTGGGCGCGACCTCCTGCGACTGATGAAGGTTAGCGCTCCACGCGCGGCGACCCCCTCTGTCGCCTTCGGCGACATCTCCCCCTCGAGGGGGGAGATTAGCCCATCAATTTCGCCAGCCTCGGCACGCCTTCACCCACGGCGCGTTCATCTGCGAGCGTAAAGCTCATCCGCATCGTGTTGCGTCCCGAACCGTCGGCGTAGAATGCGTTGCCCGGCACGAAGGCCACGCGGGCTTCCTTGACCGAGCGGGCGAGCAGTGCCGTGGCGTCCGCACCTTCGGGCAGCGTCAGCCAAACGAACATGCCGCCTTCCGGCCGGCTCCAGCTGACGCCATCCGGCATTTCCGCTTCGAGTGCTGCAAGCAAGCCGTCGCGGCGCTGGCGGTAGGCGCCGATCAGCTTTTCCACCTGGCCGTCATACACGGCCTCGGAGACGCGGTGCATGACCAGCTGGTTGATCGACGGGCTGTGCAGGTCCGACGCCTGCTTCATCAGCACCAGCCGCTCGACGACACGGCGCGGCGCGCAGACCCAGCCGACGCGCATGCCCGGCGACAGGATTTTGGAGAACGAGCCGCAATAGAGCGTGCGGGCGTTTTCGATGCCGCCTGAGCGTTCGCAGTCGAGCGCCAGCATCGGCGGCTGGCCCTCGCCGTCATAGCGCAGCGCGCGATAGGCGGCGTCCTCGATGACGGCAATGTCGAGCTCGCCGGAGAGGTCAAGCACCGCCTCGCGCTGCTGGCGGTTCAGCGTCTCGCCGGTCGGGTTGGCGAAATCGGGCACGAGATAGGCGAATTTCACTTTGCCGCCCTCTTTTGCAAAAGTAGAGGGGGCAGCAGCCGCCGCCTGGTAGGCGGCGGGCGTCATGTTGCCGCCATCCGGCGTCAGCCGGTCGTAGCGCGGCTCATAGGCGTTGAAGGCCTGGAGCGCGCCGAGATAGGTCGGCCACGTCACGAGCGCTGTGTCGCCGGGCGACAGGAACAGCTTGCCCAGATAATCCAGCGCCTGCTGCGAGCCGGAGGTGATGAAGATGTTGTGCTCGTCGCAGGCGATGCCAAGCTTGCCCATCTGGCCGGCCAGCCATTTTCTGAGCGGCAGATAGCCTTCGGAGACCTGATACTGAAGTGCTGCGCTCGCCTCCGCGCCGCCCAGCACCGAGGCATAGGCATCGGCGATGGCTTGCGCCGGAAACAAGGCCGGATCGGGGATGCCGCCGGCAAAGGAGATGATATCGGGCTGGTCGAGCAGTTTGAGCAGCTCGCGGATTTCCGACGCCTTCATGCGCGAGGCGCGCGACGCCAACAGGTCCATCAAACTCACGAGCCAACCTCCCGGGATACGGCATCTGGTCCAGCATGACCGTCCCGGCCATGCGAATTTAGGTCAATCTGGCTGACCTATTATCAGGCTCCCTCACCCGCTGGAATAGCCAGACCCTCATTCCGCGTGGCCCAGACGAAAAAGCAAACACATTTTGGCCGCCGCACAGGGAAAATTGTTGCGCGCCGAGGGGCGCGGATGCAACGTCATTCCGAGCGGACCGGCATAAAAAGAAAAGCGGTCTCAACAAGGGGGGTTAAAATGACGCTTGAGCTCATCGGGGCCGGATTCGGCCGCACCGGCACATGGTCGACCTTTGCCGCGCTGAACAGGCTGGGCCTTCCCAGCTATCACATGCAGGAAGTCATCCTCAACAAGGCCAACAAGGGCCATCTCGACTTCTGGCGCAAGGTGGCCAACAGCCCGCCCGGCAGCCAGCACGACTGGACCAGAGTGTTTGCCAACTACAAGGCGACGGTCGACAATCCGGGATGCTGCGTGTGGCGCGAATTGATGGCCGCCTATCCCGACGCCAAGGTGCTGCTCACCCTGCATCCGCGCGCCGCCGAGGCCTGGTACGACAGCACCATCGACACCATCCACTTCACCGAGACATTGTGGCAGTTCAAGGTGCTGGAATGGCTGACGCCGTTCGGCCGCAAATTCGGCGGCATGTCGCACAGACTGATCTGGGGCCGCACGCTTGCCGGCGTGATGGACGACCGCGCCAAGGCGGTGGCGCGCTACAACGCCTACACCGAGGAGGTGATAGCGGCCGTGCCGCCGGAGAAGCTTCTGGTGTTCAAGGTCAGCGATGGCTGGGCGCCGCTTTGCGGCTTCCTCGGCGTGGCGCTGCCCAACGAGCCTTTCCCCAACCTCAACGACCGCGAAAGCGTCAAGAAGATCATCCGCGACATCATCAAGGGCAGCTACATCATGCTGGGGCTGTCGGTAGTGGCGGTGCTTGCGGCGATCGCGGCGCTGTGGTGGTGGCTGGGGTAGCCGCCGGACCGTCAGGGTACCGCTACTTGCGCGTGATCCAGCCGAGGAGATCCGGCTCGACGTCTTCGTGGTCGGTCAGGTCGCGAACCAGGGAAGCGGCGAGCGCGCGCCACCGCTTTTCCGGGACATTGTCTTCCATTACCGATTTGATGAAGGCGGCGCGCAGGATGGCGCAATCGAAGGCGGATACATCGAAAAGCAGTTCTGCCATTTCGGTTTTCCCCGTTCACATCGGGCGGGCGGGCCTGTCGAAGCCTCAGGCGCCAGCGCCCCATATACATGGTCGACGACAGCGGATTCATACTCTTGCCGAACCAAGGTTCAACACAATTCGATTGTACGGTTTTTACCAAGCGATTGCGGTTCGTTGCCCGCTTTTGCGCCGATGCTAGATTTGCCGGGCGGCCTCTCCCCAGATGGCCGCAAATGGCCGGCGCGGCTCTGGCAACATGCTTTCACCGGCATTCGCGTCGGCCATTTCCAGCGGTGCCAGGCTCAGCCCAGCAGGCGTTCGTAATCGGCCTCGGCCTGGCCGTAGAAACCGTCGGCGACGGCGATCAGGCCATCGCGGTCGCGAATGACGATCTCGCCGCGCCTCGACCGGATCAGGCCGCGCCCTTCCAGGATCTGCAGGCCGATGGTGACGCCCGGACGCCTGACGCCGAGCATGACGGACAGGAACTCATGCGTGATCTGGATCTGGTGGCCGACCACCCTGTCGTCACACATCAGGAGCCATCGGGCCAGCCGATCCTCGAGCTTGGCGCGGGCATTGCTCAGCGCCGTGGATTTGGTCTGGCCGTGCAGATAATGGGCATAGCGCAGCAGGAAGGCGCGAAGCGTCGGGCTTTTCTGCAGCGCTGCCTTGAACGGCTCGGAACCGATGCACACCGCCTCGCCCGGCATCTGCATGTAGCAGTCATGGGGCGCCCAGTCGGTGCCCATCACCAAAGCGGAACCCGACATGCCTTCATGGCCGATAATGCCGACCTCGGTGTCGAGGCCCGGCCGGTTCCTCGCCACCACCGAGGCCAGGCCGCTTTCCAGGAAGCAGACCGAGGCGACCGGCTCGCCCGCCATTTCGAGCGGGGCTTTGAGATCGAGCACACGATGGTGCAAATGCGGCGCAAGCAGTGCGAAGTCGGCCGGGTTCATGCGGCGCAAAAGGCCGCTTTTCTCCTTGCTGACCGACTGGTCCATCGCTCTCTCCCGTCAAGGGCAAGAGCACATGTCATCTCCCAGCCGTCGGCGCCCTGCCCAAATGCAAACGGTCATTGGACGATAGCTGACTCGGATTCAGCCATTGTACTTCGTACAAAACCGACAAATCAGGGGCGACGCCCCATCAATCAATCCAGCAGCTTTTTCCTGGATCAGCGCTTCGGGCGGTCAGCCGCAACCATGCGCGCTTCGCGCACGATGGACGAGCGATCGTTGCCGATTAGCGATGCGATCTCTTGTATCTGCTGCTCGGAGGCCCCGGTTTCCCGCGCCAAGGCCGCGAGCGTCTCGGCGCTCAGACCGGACTGTCTCGGTTGCTCCGCCATGGCTCCAATGCCTCCTCTCGGGGCAGGAGTGCGATGGTCGCTCCCAAGCGTCAGCGCCCATTGATGTGGCTGACGATGCTATACTGTACGCTTCCGAACAATCGATGGCGAGCGATATATTAGCGACGCTGGATGCGGCCCTAGAACGGCAGCCTTATCTCATCGATCGACCTCGACTCCGTCCAGCCAATGTCCTTCTGGATCTCCGTCGGCAGCGCATTCAGTGCGCGCACGGTCTTCCTGTGCTTGCTGGCGCGCGCCAGGGCAGCACGAATTCTGCTGAGACTTTCAAACATCGGTTACCTCCATGCAGCAGCAAAGCGCTGCCTCAGGCCCGCTCTTGCACGGCCTCTGTAACCGATCGATTGCGCGGCAACGGTGAAGCGCTTCACAAACCGATGTCGCCCAGAAACATTTGTATACAAATCAATTCAGGGAACGGGAGAGTCGCTAAGGAGGCCGCGCCAGACTGCCCGCGTCCAAAAGGCCGATATCCGCGTCGAGCTTGCGGGACGCTGGACCAAGGGCATCTGCAATTTCGAGAAAATGGGCGCGATGCACCATTTCGGCGGCACGGCGAGCGAGCAGACCGACTTCCGCCATAGCGTGGCGGTGAAGCTCGACCATGCGAAGTTTTGCGATCTGATCGTCGATGCGTGGGCCGGTTCGTGTAGGCCAACGGGTGACTCCCTCTTCCCGGGCAATCGCATGGGATTGCGCCAGCCCCTTATGCGATTGCCCTGCCCTCCTCCGCACCATCGCCCGCATCCTCGTCCCCCCGCTCGGCTATGGACGAATCCCATCATGCGCAATAAGGATGGGGTCTGCCGTGGCGCTTTCGCGCCGGGGCAGGCGACGTTCGATCAATGACGCTGCGCCGGGCGCCTTTGACGCCGCCCCGCAAAAGTGTCGACACCGGGGGATCTGGTCATGACCGACAACAAGCCGACCGTAGACGTTACCAAGGACTGGCAGGCAACGCAGGGCCAGAAGTCCGGGGCCACGCGGCTGCGCCTGTTCGCCGTGCTGTCGTGGGTCATCGCCATTGGCGGCGAGATCGCCGGGATCGTACTGCTCTACAAGCACAAGTTCGACCAGGGCAACCTGCCGCTGCTGATCGGCATCCTGGTCGGGATCGCGATCTTCGCCATCGCCGGCAGCCTGCTCTGGAAGGCCGCCAACCGGAAGGACCCGGCCCGCGAATCCGACACGTTCCGGTTCTTCGTCCAGAACCAGCTCGGCGCGATCATCACGCTGATTGCCTTCCTGCCGCTGGTTCTCTTGATCCTCAACGACAAGAACATGGACCCGAAGAGCAAGAAGGTGGCCGGCGGCATCGGCGCCGTGCTGGCCGTGCTGGCGACCCTGATCGGGGTCAGCTACCAGCCGCCATCGGTCGAGCAGTACACGCAGGACATGAACACCTGCGCGGAACAGATCAAGGCGGGGCAGCCGACCACGGCCTGCTCGCCCGAAGTCGCCGCCCAGGCGCAGGCGATCGCCACCGACTCCACCACGGTGGCCGCGGCGACGAAGGACGCGGCACACCCCAATGGCCAGGATATCGTCTACTGGATCGCGCCGGAAAACGGCGCCGCCAAGTCCGACACCGAGCACGTCTTCCACCTCTGCGCAGCCGTCAGCCCGCTGAAGGACAAGACCGTCAACAGCGGCTCGGTGACGGAGGCCTACGCCCAGAACGCCATCCGCATCACCAAGCAGATCGAGATGGAACAGAAGCAGTGCGGGTTCACGGCTGCGCCGTGAATCGGCCCCGCGTTCTGGCGCGCGCGGTGGGTGCGCCAAAAGGGTCCGGCTCGTGGTCGTCTAGCATTTGCGTCCGGCCCGGGGATTTCCATCCTACGGCGGAGCAAAACGCAACGTAGTTGGTTAGGGTGCTGCGGCTCCTGACGGGATGTGTGCAATTAAACAGCAGGACGCGATAACCCTGTGCCAGTCACACGAGGCCAATTTCGGAGCTGGCCGAGAGGGAACCGAATTAGCGTCCTACGAAGATAGGAACGACGGCTACTAGCTATTCACTGAAAAAGAAGGAACGAATCACGCGAAATCCCATTCCCGCGTTACAATGTGACGCGCCAATTCGGCACTCGCATGGCAACAGGCCTCATGCAGGCGATCATCTTTGTCCGGCTTGCAGTGATCCGCGACAGATTTTATACATATAAATTCCGCCTTGGCCGCCCTAGAGTACCTACTTGCATAATAAAACCCGTAAGACTCCATGTCGACGCCACCAATATCTTCATTGAGACCTCGAAGGGTTTCTAGTACGTTGGCATCCGCCACAACAGCAGAGCCAGAGGCGAATGGCGTGAGCTTGATGCTGGGTGAAGTAATTTCTCTTGCGCTCCGCATGAGCAAGCCTTCTTGCAACCCGTCTATCCTGCCAATCCCTCCGTCGACCAGCCGGCGAGCGATCCGATGGGTTGCGGAACCCCGAATAGTTATTGGATCAGGTCTCGAATAGAGTTTTGCGGCAGAAGCGTTGGGTTTCCACTTTCCAAAGTCCCAATCGATCGCAGTTTCAGCGACCAAGATATCTCCAAGTTTCACCTTGCCCTCGACGCCGCCGCAAAACCCGACCATGATTGCGAGCTTCGGACGCAACTGGCAGATCAGGCCTTCTGCTTCCGCGGCCGCTGACGCTTGGCCGGCCCGCCCGATCGCTGCGCATGCTGCGCGACGAACTTTTCCTTCCCTATCGTTAAACACAAAGTCGAAGACGCCCGGCAATCCTCGCTGCTCCGACAATTCAAACATTGACTGAAGCGGCCTAAGCTCCTTATCAAGTGCAGATAATATGAAAAGATCATAGTCGTGCTTCGTCAACCAAGCAGATGAACGCGCCCGTTGACTGAGCTGAACATATGATATCCTGTCGGCCAACTCGGTTTGCCACCCCCCTTCATCGTCCTCCCGGACTATCGACATGAGATGGGAGCCTATCTTAGTTGATACGCGCCTCAAGGCATCGGGATCCCTTGTGATCCCAACAATGTTCCCAGGCGCGAATATTCGGCTTGGCGTAAAAATCTCCTCCAACAGTCCTTCTACGGCTTGGTAGCTTACCTCTCCTTTGCCGGACACATTTGCGATAGTCAGATCAAGAATCATAAGATCGAAGTAATCTTCGGTCAGCTTATCGCGCGCCCCGACGGCATCTTCAACGGTATCGATAGATGCAGCAGCGCTTACGCGGATTACTACATCCCGAATTTGAGATGCAATCTCGCCCCGATCATGAACCACAAGAATCTTCATGTTACACCCCACACCGATAGGATATTGATGAGTTCTTCTCGCCAATCATCCCGACCATACCTAATTATCCCTAGATGGTAATTGCCGAGCAGTCCTCCAATCAATTTATCGACGTCGTCAATGTACATAATATCATTATCAAACCGATCCGGATCTTGGAAACTGTCGAACCCAGTAACTATTAATACAGGAACGTTCATCTTAAGTAACGATATCCGTTCAACGACATCAATACCCGCGAGTGTCGCATGACCCGATCCAAGGTCCATTGACCCCGACGCGCTTATGTCCATCGATAAGTCCAATATCAGAAGGCTCCAAACCTCATTCATCAATAAATCTTCAGCATCATTCAAATTCCTGGCCCTAACGCACTCATCGGGTGAAATCGTATCCGAAATCACATTGATCAGATCGGCAAATTTGCCATCCACATCTTCGGCGACGAGAACTCTTCTGATTTGGGAGCTCATGCGGCATCCAATGGAATTACTACGTGAAACGACCTCCCTCGCCTCCGCACTCTGGTTGTCAAAGGACGTCGCATAATTGAGGCTGTCAGATATGCAATCTTTTTACATCCAGTATTCCCTTCACCGAACAAACTCTCGTGGAGAGTTTGGTAGGGATGACCCGTTATTTCAGTGTGCTCAGGAGCGCCCTTAGGGCAACCGTTACTTGCAATCAGTACAGACTGTTTTTCTTTTTTGCCTGCCGAAAACCGGATCCGAACTTGGTCACGCCCACCGTGTTTTATTGCGTTTTGAACGATCTCACTTAGGAGATCATACATATGCCGAATATGCGCCGGCGGCAGAATTTTGCCGACGTATGCCTGCGGCAATGATCCAAACACGATATTGGTGAGTTTCCCTGTTGTTACGAAACGCGCCTGAACGGCGAGGTAGATTTCCTGCAACGTAAGAGTTTGATCTCTTGCGGCTTCAGGGATGCGAAACCACTCAATAAGCGACATCAACCGTCGCTCCACAACTGCTGTCGCGTTTGCCGCAATCTTGTCGACGTCGGCCTGTCGATCAGGGTTTTGTGCAACTAGTGCCTTAGCCTGGTGCAGCTTGGCCTTTAGTCGAGCGGCTAGATCAGCGGTCACCGCCACTCGTACCCTCTCGAGTTGGGCCTCAAGCCGTGGCTTAACCCAATCCAAGACGATACGCACAACTTCCTCGAGCGTCGTCGCTGGCATCGACGCTGCCACAAGCTCTGCCATCTCGGCCCTCGTGGGCACGAAATCGAAGAGAGCCTCTTCCTTGTTCTTCCTTAGAGTGTGCATCCGCGCATCCAGCCACGCATTTATTTCTCGCGAGAGCGTCGCTGTAGCTGCATCCACGAACTGAGTTTTTGTGCTGCGACGAACCCCTATTATTGGTGCCGTCTGAACTTCTTGGATCGCATTCACCAGTTCTCGTCGGAATGCGTCGTGGCGGATTCTTACCGACAAAATTGCTTCGATGCCACCGGTCGGATGGCTAAGAAAAGTGTCAACAACTCCCGCAATAGTTAGTATCAGCGGCCATTCTCGATTGCGACCTTCGTACTCGCCAATAGCACCGTTTGAGAATGGATAGGTTGATGCTCTCTTGGCGTTGGTGACAGCTGAAGCGTCCCCCATAGCTGACAGCATCGTAGAGTATGCGTCATACGAGGCCTGGTTACGCAGCACCGCGTCCGTTTGAAGTGTATCCCATGGCAGTTCGAACTGACGCGCTCCAAGGCTCATTCGTGAGAGCGACGCGGTCAGCGCGAGCGCCTCACGATTTAGGTCATCCTCTGAAAGTACTCCGTCAATAAAATTGAAACGCCTTACCCCAGCCTCAAGGAGAGATAGCCGAGCTGTCAGTGCGGCAGTGTAATTATCGGCTAGGCGAAGTTTGAGAATCGTTTCGGGGATGAGGATGATTCTCACCATGGCCAGCCCATCTCGGCCAAACTCCTTGGCCAACCACTCGAACAACTTCTCAGGCTCACCGCGAACCACCAGCGGCTCAAGCGCTAAACGGAGAGCCGTATACTCGTATAGGCGTTCTTCCAATAGCCGGAGGAAGAGCACGTAGATTCCGCTCGGTTCCCCGCGAAATGGCATGATGCCGACCTGATCAACGACGTTGGTAAGCCAACGCCAATCCAGCCCGGAGAGGTAGCGAGGCTCAAGCCATACTGGGAAGGTATTTCGTGCTTCTGCCGCCCACTCTTGCAACTTCCCTTGGCGCTGCAAGTGTGCGATCGACCAATTAGATACTGATATCCATAGCCGATCTGTCCGCTCCCTTCCTGCGCCGAAAGTCGCCTCTACGAAGGGTCGTAGAGTGGACGCTCCTGGGGCGATCGAGTTTGACCAGGAATCGATCGCTGGTGGACCATGTGGCCCCATCATAAGAAGCGGTAGCAGTCCATCACACATTAAGCAGCCACGGAGTAACCAGAGCGCTTCAAGTTGGTAAGAGTCGCGCTCGAATAGGAACAAACTCCTCGCAAGCCAATTAACAAATGTGCCGGCCGATAGCATTGCAAAGCGATAACGATAAACACTGATGACGTCGTAGTCGGCAGCTACGGGATAGAGGTTCCAGCGGAGGGAGCGCAATGCATCTAGTAATGGATAGTTAGACTTGACGTCTGGTTCCATCCGCCGTGCGTCGAGCAGCTGGGCGATCTCTTCCGATGCTGTGTCACCTTCAAGATGAAAAAGCTGTGGAGCGATTTCAGTCACAGAGAAACGTTCCCCGGAAAGCAAACCCAGCACCCTTGCGATCCTGTGGTCCGGGAAAGCTTCTGCGAGTTGACCAACGAGCTTTAAGATGTCTTCCCCCACGTCCCTATTCCGCGCCAGAAGCGATTCCAGGTACTGAGTGACATACTCCAAGGCATCGTAAGGATGACCCATCAGGCCAACATAGCATCTGTAAGAAAGCGATGCGTCAAAGTCATCTTGAGGGGAAAGCAAAAAGCGTATCAGCGTGCGCTCAGAACTGCTGTCCTCCCCGGCTGGCATCAAATGCTCTAGCATTTGCGTAAGTGCGATCGGCGTCGGCTGATTTATCGCATAGAAAATAAGTGGATAAAGCAATCTGCCTTTCACCCAGTTCGAAGTCAGATTGGTGTTGAGATAGCTTTTTATCACATCATCTGAATATGCGTGCAGCGAAGCGTAGAGCCGCATTGAATAAGCAGACTGCTGGTCGATTGGAGCTAGACTGAGGAGCTTTTCAGCCACCTTGGTTGGCTCTCCGATAATGACCAGCGAAGATGCCTGCCGATCGAAGTCAATCCATTGCCTGATACGCTCGGCGTTCACCGTTGTGTATGCCACAACGAGTTGCAGCCAATTAAGCTCCACACACTCGGATGATCGCTTTCGGAGATGCCAAATTTGCTTGAGATGTCGAGAAGAAAATCTCAGAGCAACGCCATAGTCCTTACTGTTTAAGTGAAAGCACGATCTGATCAAAAACGGATTAAGCTCACCCATTTTTTCGTCGGCATGACGATTTACCAAGGGGCTAAACCCAAGTAAGATATCGGGAGTATTTTCGCCTCCGCGAAAAACCGCTGCTACCAGCGACGAAAGCGATCGTGGTAGATTTGGCTCGCGTACTCCTCTCTTCTTAGATGTCACTGGCCATCGCCTTTACCTTCCGCCGCTCTAGACGTCCCCGAACTCATCCTAGCCGATTCTTCACGGGAGCATATGAACCTTACACCCCAACAAATAATTGATGCTCAGACGACTGAAGAACACCGCCTCAGGATGGCTAGCGGATGACCGTGATGCGCGGACCACAACCTTAACATGCCCACGCGCGTGTCTGCTTTCAGGTAGGCAAAAGTAACTCGACGACCGACTGAACACGAAGCGGCCATTCACCGGGTGCGGGATAAAGGTGTTCTTTAAAGCAGTATTCTTGCAGAACCAGCATTGCTTCAACAAACAAGGCCCCTTCCGGGGCCTTGCGCATCAACCTCAGTGCCGGGCTCCGCCCCCTTACTTCCCCATCAGCTGCTTGGCATTCTCGGCCGTGATCGCGGTGGTCTCCACCGTCACCGTCTTGTCCACCTCGGTCGCGCAGTCGAGCAGGATCTTCTTCGACATCTCGATCGCTTCTTTGGCGCCTGTCGGGTAGGTGAAGGTTGCGACCCAATCGCCCTTGGCGACCGCCTCGATGCCGCCTGCCGGGCCCGGCAGGCCGTCGGTGCCGATGATCTTGACGTCCTTGCCCGCACCCTTGGCGGCGAGCAGCGCGCCGGCGGCCATCATGTCGTTGGAGGCGTAGAGCACCTTGATGTCGGGGTGTGCCTGCAGCATGGCGGCGAAGGCGACCTGCGCTTTGTCCGGCACCCAGTCGGCGGCCTGCTCGGCGACGATCTGGACCTTCGGGTTGCCTTTCACGCCTTCCTTGAAGCCGTTGAGGCGCTCCACCGCCGGCGTCGAGCTCGGCAGACCTTGCAGCACCGCCGCCTCGCCGCCATCGGGCAGCAGCGTCTTGGCGGTGTACTTGCCGGCTTCCTCGGCGATCTTGAAATTGTCGCCGCCGATGAAGGCGGTGTAGTCCTTGCCGGGGTCGCCGACCGTCTTGCGGTCGAGCTCGATGACCGGGATGCCGGCATCCATGGCGCGCTTCACCGCCGGCGTCAGCGGTGCGGCCTCGAAGGGCGAGATCAGCAGGATGTCGACCTTCTGCGTAATGAAATTGTCGACCTGCGAGGTCTGCGTGTTGACGTTGCCGGCGCCGTCGGCGATCTGCAGCGTGAAACCAGGCACTTCCTTGGCGGCCGCCTCCAGCTCGTCATTGACGTGCTGGCGGTAGGGCTCGGCATTGTTGGCCTGCGAAAAACCGATGACGAACTGGCCGTCCTTGGCGCAGGCTTTCACCAGCGGCTCGGCGGCGTAAGCGGAGCCTGCAATGCACAGGCCGGCGCCGGCCAGCAGCACGGCCTTGAGGGTCGATCCTCTTAGTGTCGTTTTCATAACTCACTCTCCTCCTCGTCCGGCCGGGGGGCCAGACCTTGGTTTGACGTTCACGTGTTGCCGTCTCCTCCTTGTTTGTTTGTGCATGTCGTCATCGCAAAACCGATGTCACTTTTGCGCGACATGCACTAACGACCCAACCCCTCGCGGCGGCGAACGAGGGATTGAAGCACTGCCGCCAAAACGATGATCGCGGCGGTCGCGAGCAGCTGCATGGCGGGCGTGATATTGTTGAGCTGCAGGATGTTGGCGAGCGCACCCAGCATGATGGTGCCGGCAACGGTGCCGACCATCGAGCCGGCGCCGCCGAACAGGCTGGTGCCGCCGATGACCACGGCGGCGATGGCCGTCAGCTCATAGCCCATGCCGTCATTGGCGCTGCCAAAATTGAACTGGCCGGCATGGACGATGCCGGCAAGGGCGGCGGCAAAGCCGGTGATGGCGTAGACCGATATCTTCACCATCGACACCGGCACGCCGGATATGCGCGCGGCGCGCTCATTGCCGCCGACGGCAAAGACATAGCGGCCGAAACGCGTGGTGTTGAGCACGATGGTGGCGATCGCGGCAAAGACGACGAACACAAGCGTCGCCACCGGCACGGTGTTGTTGAACAGCCGCTCGCCCAGCACGGCGAACACCGGCGGCGCCAGGCCCGGCCCTTCGCCATAGGAAATGTTGATGTACTGGTTGCCGGAGACGACCAGCGCCAGGCCACGCGCGGCCTGCAGGCCGGCCAGCGTGACGATGAACGGCTCCAGCCTGAAACGCGTCGAGATGGTGCCCTGGATGGCGCCGAAGACGATGCCCAAAGCGAGCACGGCGAGGATGGTGGGGATCAGGCCGAAGCCGCCGGAGATCATCATCGATGCGGTGACGACGCTGGACAGGCCAAGCACCGCGCCGACCGACAGGTCGATGCCGGCGGTGATGATGACGAAGGTCATGCCGATGGCGATGATGCCGGTCTCCGACACGGCGCGCACGATGTTGGCGATGTTGTCGGGGTTGAGGAACAGGATCTCGCCATGGCGGCGCGGCGAGAAGATGATGCCGCCAATCGCCACCAGCACCAGGCCGATCAGGCTCTGAAAGCGCACGATGAGCGCCAGCGGGTCGCAATGCTTTTGAGGCGCCGCCATTATTGGGCTCGCTGCCACTGGATTGTTGTCCTGAGACATCAGGCCTCCCTGCCGTTAGCCGCGGCCAGCACCGTGTGCTCGTCGACGCCGCCCAAAAATTCCGCCACATTGCGCCCCTGGCGCAGCACCACGATGCGGTCGCACAGACCGATCAGTTCCGGCATCTCGCTGGACGCCACCAGAATTCCGAGCCCTTGCGCGGCGAGTGCCCTGAGCCGCTGGTAGATCTCGCCCTTGGCGCCGACATCGACGCCGCGTGTCGGCTCGTCGAGAAGCAACAGGCGCGGGTTGCCGAGGATTTCCTTGGCCAGCACCACCTTCTGCTGGTTGCCGCCCGAGAGCGCGCCGACGGCGATGTCGGGGTTCTTCGGGCGGATATCGAACTGACCGAAGGATTCCTTCACCGCCTCGGCCTGGCGGCGCGGCGAGACCAGCCAGTTCGGCGAGATCCTTGAGATGACCGACATCACCAGGTTGAGGCCAACCGCCATGCGCAACATCAGGCCCGAGCCCCGGCGGTCGTCGGTGACGAAGGCGATGCCGGCGTGGCGGGCGGCGCTGATCGAATCGAGTTTCACCGGGCGGCCTGATATGGCGACCTCGCCCTCCCAGCGGCCGGACAGGCCGGTGCCGTAGAGCGCGGACAACAGTTCGGTGCGCCCTGCCCCCATGATGCCGGCAAGGCCGACGATCTCGCCTTCATGGACATCGAGCGAAACGCCTTGCGGCGCCTGCCAGCCGGCGCTGTCGCGGGCGAGTTTGAAGCTGGCGTTCCTCAGGCTGAGCAGCGGCTTGCCCGCGGCCTTGGCGCGTCGCGGATAGAGTTCGTCCAGCGGACGTCCGACCAGCAGCCGCACCAGCTCGGCTTGCGGCGCGTGCGGCTCGGTGATGCCGGCGACGCGACCGTCGCGCATCACCGTCACCCGGTCGGCAATCCCTGGCACTTCCTCCAGCCGATGCGAGATATAGACGATGCCGACGCCGGTGGCTGCGAGTTTTCTCATGATGTCGAACAGCCGCTCGACTTCGCCCACGGTAAGTGCGGCCGTCGGCTCGTCCATGATCAGCACGCGCGAGGCGTAAGACAGCGCCTTGACGATCGCGACCACCTGGCGCTGGCCGATCGACAGGTCGGCGACCATGGCAGCCGGATCGATGGCGATCTCGATCGCCTCCAGCCGCTTCTTCGCCTCACGGCGCATTGCCGGCACGTCGAGGAAGCCGCCCGGACGCATCAATTCGCGGCCGAGGAACAGATTGGCGGCGACATCGAGCGACGGCACCAGGTCGAGCTCCTGGAAGATGGTGGCGATGCCGGCCGCTTGCGCCTCACGCGGGTTGTTGAAACGCACGGGTTTGCCGTCGATCTCGATCGTGCCTTCGTCCGGCGTGTAGACGCCCGACAACAGGTTCATCAGCGTCGACTTGCCGGCGCCGTTCTCGCCGAGCAGCGCGTGGATCTCGCCCGCCTTGAGGTCGAAGTCGACACCGCGCAGCGCCTGCACGCCGCCGAAGCGTTTGACGGCGCCGGTCATTACCAGCAGCGGCGCGCTCATGTTAGCCTCGTGTGGGTCGGCCTCCCGCAGGAGGCGCGCGCCCGCAGCGTCGCCTGCAGCCGCACCGAACGTGGCTCTGAACCGGTCGCCGCGATGCGGGCGCTGAGCAGGGCTGCCGCCTGCCTGCCTATCTCGGTGCAGGGCTGGGCAACCAGCGTCAGGCGCGGTTCGAAACAATCGGCCCATTCGAAATCGTCGAAGCCGGCCAGCGACAGATCGCCCGGAATGGTGAGGCCCTTTTCGCGGATGGCGCGGACGGCTCCGATCGTCGTCATGTTGTTGCCGGTGACCAATGCGGTTGGTGGCGACGGCAGCGACAGGATGGCGTGGGTGGATGCGGTCGCCGCCGCCGTGTCGACATTCTCGGCCGAGAGATAGCGCGGCACGCACTCAAGTCCATTGGCGGCGAGCGAAGCCTGGAACGCCTCGATGCGCTCGCGCGTCGTCGTCAGGCCGGGCTGTCCGGCGATATAGCCGATGCGCTTGTGGCCGAAGGAGGCGACATGGTCGATCAGCGCGCGCATCGACGTTTCGTTCTCGACGCCGATCTGGTCGAAGCGCTGGTCGGCGAAACGGTCGATCAGAACGCATGGCATCTTCTTGTCGGCGAGGTAATCGATGGCGCGCTGCGGCGAGCCCGACGGGGCCAGGATGACGCCGTCGACGCGGCGCTGATGGAAAGCGCGCACCACCTGCAGTTCGCGGTCGGGATCCTCCTGGGTATCCGACAGGAAGACCATCAGCCCGAGCCGTGCGCATTCGGCCTCGACCGCGCAGATGATGTCGGTGAAATAAGGGTTGGAGATCGCCGAGATCGCCAGGCCGACGCTGTTGGTGGTTGAGGCCTTCAGCGAGCGCGCCAGCTCGTTGGGCTGGTAGCCCATGGCGGCAATGGCGTCGTTGATCAGCCTCGCCTTTTCCAGCGAAACGAAGCGCGTGTTGTTGACGACATGCGAGACGGTCGACACCGACACGCCGGCGCGCCGCGCCACTTCAGCCATTGTCGGCAAGACATATCAGCGCCTGCAAGCGCTCCTCCCTAGTATGCGTTTCCCGTCCGCTCTGATGGCGGATTTTAAGGGAGCTTAGGGCGATCGAAACGTTTGCGCAATCGATTCGATGCAAATTTTTAGCGGGGCTTATCTCCCCCCTCGAGGGGGAGGATGTCGCCGAAGGCGACAGAGGGGGTCGCCGCGCGTGAGGCGCCAACCTTCCATCTGCAGCAAGGACGTCGAGCCCAGTCGCACCGACCCCCTCTGGCCTGCTGGCCATCTCCCCCTCAAGGGGGGAGATTCGCAGTTTCAGCAAACTCGGCCACCAGCCCCTCATACGCCTCGAAGGCCGGCAGCGCCTCGTAACTATGCACCGCCGGCGTCGTCGCCCAGGGCAGTTTCTCGCTGGTCCATGTCTCGATGAACGGCGTGAACCAGCCGGGCTCGTCAAGCATGGTGGGGCGCAGATTGACGAACCAGTCGAGCCCTTCGGGGCGCGTGAACATCCAGCTCATGCAATAAGGGCAGAAGTAATGACGCGAGGCGCCGTGCAGCCCGCCGATCACCGGCTCGCCTTGCATGATTTCGAAGCCGTCCGAGGGAATGGCGGCGCTCAGTGAATAGGCGCTGGCCGACATGCGCTGGCAGCCGATGCAATGGCAAGCCATGGTCAAAAGCGGTTTTGCGGAAATCTTTAGCCGCACACGTCCGCAGCGGCATCCGCCTTCGGCCGGCAATTTCAGGGTTGGCACGGCAGTCTCCCACTCTTCGAAGCGCGGTGCTTCAGTCGCCGGTCAGCGCCTTCGTCGTCACCAGCGTGACGCCGGCATCGGTGAAGTCCGCATTGTACCGGGCGATGATCTCGGTCGCGGTTTCGCCTTGAGTGTCCAGCGTCGAGTGCGCATCGGAAACGACAGTGACGCCGAAGCCTTCGGCCAGGGCGCCCTCAACGGTGCCGGCGATGCAGAAATCGGTTTGCGCTCCGGCAAGCACGACTTCGCCGACCCCTTGCCCGGCCACCCAGGCGCCAAGCTCGGCATTCGAGAAGGCGTTGCGGACGGTCTTGGAGAATGTCGGCTCGTCCTTGGCCTGGCCGAGTTCCGGCCATACCGGCCAACCCGGCTCGCCGGGCGCCAGCGGATCGCCGGCCGGCCCGTCATGCCTGACGAAAGCAACCTTGCGCCCCTCGCGCCGCGCCCAGTCGATCAGCGAGCAGGTACGCTCGGCTATGCCAGGCGCATCGTGGATCGGCGGCTCGACGCGGCCGTCGAACATGTTGGTCTGGAGGTCGATGACGATGAGGGGAGCGAGGTTTGGCATGGCGCGAAGATAACGCGGGCGATGGGAGGGTCAAGACGGCGAAGCTGCTGATCTCCCCCTTGGGGAGATTACATGTACCTCACCCGATTCCACCCGCGACCACGTAAGCACCAGCCGTGCGTCCATCCTCCAGCCGGATGACGGCCGTAACGATCGAGCCGTAAGCGCCTCGCCACACACTGTGCATTCTTTCGTGCTCGCCGGCGGGCACCAGGATGCGACCGTGAAAGCTTGTGCCGCTGCGCCGCAGAGCGACCGGTTCGCCATTGACGTGAACCTTGACGCCAGCGGTCTCCGCATCGAGTTCAACCGTCACGGCGATCTCGGCCTGGTCTCCTCGCCGCGTCGTCTCGGCAACAAGCGTAAGCCTCGGCGCCGGCGCATCGCTGGCCCGCAATCCACCAGGCCGCCCCGCAAACGCATCGTCCGGCAATTCCGGCGTGCGCGGCGGGCTGGTGCGGCGTTGGGTGGCGCGCTCGTAATCGCCGGCGAGCCGCAGCAACTCCGCATCATCATAGGCCTTGCCCGCAAAGGTCAGCCCGACCGGCATGCCGATATCGGCCATCGTTCCCATAGGCACGGTGACGGTCGGAATGCCGAGATGACGCCACACCAGATTGCCATTGGCGACCCAGGTGCCGTTGCGCCAGGCGATTTCTGCAGAGGTCTGGTTGACGTCGGCGCTGGCCGGCCCGACATCGGCGACCGCCGGCAGCACGACGGCGTCGAGCCTGTGCTCGTCCAGCCAGTCCTCGAAGTCGATGCGCCGCGTCGCCTCCAATCCCTTCAGACCTTCCGCCAGCGTTGGGATATCCAGCAATGGCATCACGCCCTGCTTGACGCTCGTGACGTAGTCGGCCAGATCGAAACCGTCGTCGCCATAGCGGTCCGGCAGCGCGCCCGGCGGCTGCGGGAAAATCGTTGGGCCGTCGACCGCAGCCAGGTCGGGGACCACCGGATCGGCATTTGCGCGCAGGAAATCGTCCCAGCCCCAGATGCAGAGATCCCAGATTTCGCGCTCTGCAAAGGCTTCCGGCACCAGCCCGCGTTCGACCATGGTTTTTGTGCCCGGACGGTCGCGCTCATAGTTCGAGACGACGGCGAAATCGACCTCGACCACCTCCGCGCCGAGCTTTTCCAGGTCACGCGCCGCCTGCCGCCAGAGGTCGAGCACCGGGGCGCGGGTCTCGATGGGTTTGGGCGCGCCGCCGTCGCGGCCGATATACATTTTCGGCACGCCGAGGCGTTTGCCTTTTAACGAGCCCTCCAAGGCGAGTGTAGTGTAGCTTGGCGGCCTGAGATCAGCGCTTTTCGCGATCGACACCCAGGGCTGCGCGCGCCAGAAATCGCCGCGCGTCTCGGTATCGTCGGCGACGATCACGTCGAGCAGCTCCAGCATGTCGGCAATGCCGCGCGTGTGCGGCACCACCACATCCATGGTCGGCACCAGCGGCCAGTTGCCCCTGACCGAAATGACGCCGCGCGACGGCGTGTAGGCGACAAGTGCATTGTTGGACGCCGGCGCGCGGCCGGAAGACCATGTTTCCTCGCCCAGCCCGAAGGCGGCGAAGCTGGCGGCGGTGGCCGTGCCCGAGCCGTTGGACGAGCCGGAAGCGAAGGCGGCGGTCAAATAGTCGGCATTGTAGGGGCTCTCGGCGCGGCCATAGACGCCACGCTGCATGCCGCCATTGGCCATAGGCGGCATGTTGGTCAGCCCGATCAGCACAGCACCACCGGCCCTCAGCCTGGCAATGGTGAAAGCGTCCTCGTTGGCGACGAGATGCTCGAAGGCGGGCGAGCCGGCGGCCACCGTCAGGCCCTTCACCTTATAGCTGTCCTTGGCGGTGTAGGGGATGCCGTCGAGCGGCCCGAGCGCAGCACCATTGCGGCGGCGCAGGTCGGACGCCGCCGCCTCCTCGAACATTGCCGGGTTAAGCACCGGCACGGCATTGAGCGCAATGCCATGGCGGTCGTAGTGCGCGATGCGCCTGAAATACGCGCCGGCCAGCTCGACGCTGGTGACGGTACCGTCTTCCAACGCGCGCCGCAGATCGGCAATCGAGGCTTCGACGATGTGGAGGGGCATGGGATTCTCGAGATGCAGCGGCAAATGAGTCTTCGCATCGTGCGATACGAGTGTCACGCCTCAAACGGAAGGCGTGACGGCGACGCTTATGCACTCGGCTCACAGCATCTTGCTGTCGAGCTGGCCGTTTTCCTTCATCAGGTCGAGATAGGTCTTGGCGCCGGAACTGCCGTGGCCTGCCGCCTTGAAGAACCATTTGGCGGCTTCCTTGTAGTTTGGTTTCCCATCGACGCCGCGGTAGTAGAGCGAGCCCAGACTGAACTCGGCATCGACGCTGCCGGCCTTTGCGGCTTCCAGCCACCAGGACTCGGCAGCCTTGTCGTCTCTGGCAATGCCCACGCCGTTGGCCGAGGCATACGCTAAGGCTAGCTGGGCATCGACATTTCCCTGCCGCGCCGCCTTGAGCCACCAGCCCGCCGCATCCGCACTGCTTTGCGCAACGCCAACACCCTCGGAATAGGCTGTGCCGAGCGCTTTCTGCGCGAATGCATTGCTCTGGTCGGCGGCTTTGCGCCAGAGCCTTGCCGCCTGAACGGGGTCCTTCGTTACTCCTAGACCATCCCAATACAGTCCACCGAGAGCGAACTGCGCAAGGTCATTGTCCTTGTCGGCAGCCTTGCTCAGCCACTCGAATGCCTGCCTTTCATCCTTCCCGACGCCCTGCCCGTCCCGATACACGACCCCGACATTATACTGCGCTACCACATGGCCTTGGACAGCAGCCTTCATCCACCATCGGAAGGCCAGATCATTGTCTTGCGCAACGCCGCGGCCCTGGCTGTAGAGGATACCAAGCATATATTGAGCGTCGGCGTTTCGCCCGTCGGACGCCTTTTGCGCCCAAGTCGCGGCCAACGCATCGTCCCGTCCCACGCCTTCGCCCAGCGAATACGCCCGGGCCAGATTGGCACCGGCTTCGGCATTCCCCGCTTCCGCGGCCTTGCGCCACCAATAGACCGCCTGCCCGGCGCTCTTCTCGACGCCTTGGCCCATCGAATAATATCCGCCCAGATTCGACTGGGCGAACACAAAGCCCTGATTGGCGGCTTTGCTCATCCACGCAAACGCCTGGCCGTCGTCCCTAGGGGTACCTTTTCCCTGGCCATAAGCGGCCGCCACCGCGTATTGCGCTTCTGTCAGACCGGTGGTTGCGGCCTTCATCCACCACCCGAACGCAAGGCGGTCATCCTGCTCAACGCCGTGGCCCCGCGAGTACAAAGTGCCCAGCAAAGCCTGGGCATTCGGCTCACCCAGATCGGCTGCCTTTTTCACCCACACTATGGCGGCCTGATCATCCTTCTTGACGCCTTGGTTAAGATAGTAGGCGTGTCCGAGACAGAAAGCGGCCTCCAGGCTTCCTTGGTCAGCCGCCTTGCGCCACCATGAGGCAGCCTGCTCGAAGCTTTGCGCAACACCCCGACCCTGCGCATACAGGACGCCGAGGGCGTACTGAGCGTTCGCATTGCCCTTGTCGGCTGACTGCCTGGAAAACTTCAACGCCAGTTGATCGTTTCTTTCGACCCCTTGGCCATTTAAATAGACTTGGCCGAGAGAATATTCAGCCTCCCCGCTCCCCTGATCGGCCGCCTTGCGCCACCAATAGAGCGCCTGCTCATAACTTTGCGCGACCCCTTGGCCCTGCCAGTACAACACGCCGAGCTGGTACTGCCCATTCATGTTGTCTTTATCGGCGGCCTTTCGTGAGAAACTCTCGGCAAGCCGACTGTCCTTTTCAACGCCCCTGCCCATAAGGTAGGCCTGACCCAGTGCTGCTATGGCTTCCGCATTGCCGCCATCGGCGGATTTCTTCCACCAATACACCGCCTGGCTGTCGTTCTGAGCCACGCCCTCCCCGCGCCAGTACAGCGCACCAACCTGGCCTTTTGCGTCAACATTGCCAGCGTCCGCCATGATCTTCATTTGACGGAATACCTCGGCATAATCCTTTGCCTGGAGAGCCGCTGCACCCTTTTGTGCCGCTGACCACTGCACATAGTAATTTCGGCCAGGACCGAGCAGCACAAAAGCCGCCAGCAACACCAGAACGACGGTAAGGACCCCTCGGCGACGCGACGTGGGCGGGCTGTAGACAGGTGTATCCACTTTGGGCGCCCAGTCGTTGTTGCTCACCGTCCCCAATCCATTTGCAGCCACCAGTAATCCATAGCGCAAGCCAGGCTGTTCTGGAATATCCAAAGCATTTGATGTCGCTACTGCGGTGCGCCAGCGAACAGGATTTCGCCATCGCCGCCAGCCGCCGGCCAATCCCTGATGGTGCGATCGTCGCCGCCGGTGAGCAGCGTGCCGTCGGTGGCGAAGGCAACGGCGTAGATCGGGCCGGTGCGGCTGTCGAACATGGCGGTCTGGCCGCCGGTGCCGACATCCCACAGCCGCGCCGTGCCGTCGAGCGAGCCGGAGGCCAAGCGCTTGCCGTCGGCCGACAGCGCCAGCGTATAGACGGTGCCTTCGTGACCCTCGAAGCGGCGCAATTCCCTAAACGTGTCGAGGTCCCAGAGCTTGATCGTGTAGTCGCCGCTGCCGGTGACGACATGATGGCCGTCGGCGGTGAAGACGGCGCCGTAAGTGCCCTGCTCGTGGCCGTGCCAGCTGCGCAATTGCTTGGCGCTTTCGACGTCCCAGAATTTCAGCGTGCCGTCGATGGAGCCGCTCAGCGCGCGCGTGCCGTCGGGCGAGATTGCAACCGTGCTGATCGGCCAGTCATGTCCGGTCATCACATGCAGCACCGATTTGTTGACGAGATCCCAGACGATGACGTTGCCGGTGTCGTGGCCACTGACGGCGCGCTTACCGTCCGGGCTGATCGCCAGCTTACGCACGCCGCCATTCGCGCCCGACGAGAAGACATGCAGCACCGCGCCGTCGGCAAGCTTTCGCAGCACGATCTCGCCATCGTCGCCGGCGGTCAGCGCGGTTGCGCCGTCGGGCATGAACAGCGCCGTGCGCGCCATGTCCTTGTGTTCACCAAGGTTGCGGATCAGCCGCTTGCCGGCGATGTCCCAGAGCTTGATCATGTGGTCGGTGCTGGCGCTCATGACGTCGCGGCCATCGGCCGAGACGGCGAGCCAGACGACGGCGTCGCGGTGGCCGTCGGGCTCGGTCGGCAGCGCCGGCGGAGGCGGCGGCAACGGCGCGACGGTTTGCGGTGGCGGTGTCGCCGGAGCGAGTGCGACTTGTGGCGGCCGAGGGGGAGCAACTGGAGGCGTAGGCTGCGCCGGTTCCGGCGGTTTGGCAGCCTGCTCAGGCGGGGTTGGCTCGGGAGGCGTGGCGAGCGGCGGCGAACTCGGTGGAACCGCCGGCGTCGCCAGGTCCGGTGGGACGCCGGCGATATCCTGGCCCTTCGGCTCGGCTTTGGGCTCTCTCGGGGCGACGACCTCAGCGCCCGGGCCGGCGTCACGCGCCCAAGGGAAGTGGTCGGCCAGCAGCGCCAACACGGCGAGCACCGGCAACATGAGGAAGGCGCGCCGCCAGCCCGGGCGACCCTTGGATTCCATCTCGGCGTCGCGGCCAAAAAGCGGCGTTCCAGCAGGCTGGCTTCGCCGACCCGGCAGCAGTCCGGCCCAGAACAACAGGGCGCCAAGCAGGCAAAGCCCGCCGACGGTCAGGAACACCACCGGTCGCAGCGTGGCTGGGCCGTGCAGCATGTGGTCGATCCCGCTCCAGCTGAAATCTCTGTCGCCGAGCAGCAGATACGCCCGCACCAGACAAGCCAAAGCGGCCGCCAGCAGCGGAAGCGCAAACAGCCTTTCGGCCAACCTGTCCATCGGACTCCCCCTCCGGTGCCGCACCTTGCTCATCATGCGGCCGCCGCAGCGAAACAAATAGCGCAAAACTGCGCCCACGAAAGTGGGCGCGATCACGCAGCCAAATTCACTTCAATTCGACCCATACCGGCGCGTGGTCGCTGGCGCCGTCCTCACCTCTGACATCGCGGTCGATGCCGGCAGCAGTGAGGCGGCGCGCCAGTTTCTTCGACAGCAAGATGTGGTCGAGCCGCAGCCCGGCATCGCGCGGCCAGCGGTTGCGGCGGTAGTCCCAGAATGTGTAGAGCGTTTCCTTCGGATGCTGCTTGCGCAGCGCATCGGTCCAGCCCTGCTCGAGCAGACGCTGGAATGACGCCCGGCTTTCCGGCTGCACCAGCGCGTTGTCGTCATAGGAGCGGGTGGCGTAGATGTCGCGCGGCTCGGGCACGATGTTGTAGTCGCCGACCAGCGCCACCGGCAGGCCGGTGTCGAACAGTTCTGCGGCATGCGCCTCCAGCCGCGCGTGCCACGCCAGCTTGTACTGGAATTTCGGCCCCGGCTGCGGGTTACCGTTGGGCGCGTAGAGACAGGCGATGACGACGCCCGACACCGCCGCCTCGATGTAGCGGCTCTGCTTGTCGGCGGTATCGCCGGGCAGTTCGTCACGGGTCAGCACCGGCTCGGCTCCTCGCGCCAGTATGGCTACGCCGTTCCAGGTCGGCTCGCCCTTCCACACCGCGCCATAACCGGCGTCGGCCAGTGCCGTGCGCGGAAACTGCAGGTCGCGCGCCTTCAGCTCCTGCAGGCAGACGACATCGGGCTTGGCTGCCGTCAGCCACGCCAGCAGGTTTTGCAGCCGGCTGTTGACGTTGTTGATATTGAAGGTGGCGATTTTCATTTGGCGATCAGGAAACGATCCGCCCTGTCCACGCCTTCACCGTCCCGGCCAGCGTCTTCAAATGATCGGCGGTCGAAAACCCCGACACGCTCTTGCGCGGCTTCAGGTCGTGGTCGCCATCCTCCAGCCAGATCACCTCGATGGCTTTGGAAAGGCTGTAGGTCGCGACCTCTTCTTTCGTGCCGAACTCGTCGCGGGTGCCCTGGAAGATCAGCGTCGGCGTCTTGAGGTCGGCGAGATGTTTTGTCCTGAGCTGCTCGGGCTTGGCCGGCGGATGAAAGGGATAGCCGAGGCAGATGAGGCCCGAAATCTCGCCCTTGGCGAACATCTCGTCGGCGACCATCGAGGCGACGCGCCCGCCCATCGACTTGCCGCCGATGATGAGCGGACCAGCGACGCCCCTCGCCCTCAGATCGGCGATGGCCTTGATGTATTCCGGGTTGACCGTCTCGGCGCGCGGTGGCGGCTTGCGCTGGCCATAGCGGCGGGCCGCCATATAGTGAAATTCGAAGCGCGCGACCTGGAAGCCGGCGGTGGCGAGCGCCTTGGCGGTGGCGGTCATCGAAGGCGAATCCATCGACGCGCCGGCGCCATGCGCCAGCAGGATGGTGAGGGGGGCTGTGTCATAGCCGTCGAAGAGGAAGGTGGTCATGGGGTGCGCTGCCGGTAAAGGCCGAGTTCCTTCGCGCCCCCCTCTGTCCTGCTGGACATCTCCCCCTCAAGGGTGGAGATTGGCAGTTTCAGCGCCTCACGGAGCTCGCGACGATAGTGATTGGCGAAAGCGATGGCGACACCCAATCTCTCCCCTTGAGGGGGAGATGGCCGGCAGGCCAGAGGGGGGTGCTCGCGCGCCAACATCTCACCCCGCCGTCCGCGCCGTCTGCAGATCCACGAACTGTATCCCCTTTTGCGCCATCCGCGCCCACTCGGACTCAGCATCAAGTTCGAGATAGCGCATCCAGTTCCGCCGCGCCTCCAGTAGATCCCCGGCGTCGAATTCCAGCCGGGCAAGGTTGAACACCGGATCGGCGTAGCTCTTGTCGAGCGCGATGGCCTTGACCAGATGCCGGCGCGCCGAGGCGATCTTGCCTTCGTCGCTCATCAGCCCGGCGAGGTTGAACCAGGCCTCGACGAACGCCGGATCGAGCTTGATCGCTCTTGCATAATCATGCGCCGCGTCGGCCACGCGACCGGCGCCACGCAAGCAATTGGCGCGGTTGAACGCGGCGATGGCGTCGCTCGGATCGATGCTGAGGCAGCGTTGGTAGAGCGCCGCGGCATCGTCGTGCCGGCCCTCCTCTTCCGCGCTTTCAGCCTCGGCGAACAATTCTTCCAGCGTGTCGTCGCCGGCTGCGCTTGCGCTGCCGAGATCGAACAGCAGCTGGCCGTCGAGTTCGCTCTGGCCATCCTCGAGATAGATCTGATCGGGCCGGCCATGCTGCGAGCCGACATTGAGCGATTTGGCGGTGAGCGAAGCGACCGGACCGGAGCGATGCACGGAGCGCGCGATCGCGCCCCAGGATGCACCGCCGGCGACCAGCCCGGCATATTTGCGGGCAAGGATCAGATCGCGGAACGAGTAGGGTTCACAATCGTGCTCGAAGGCGTCGAACAGGCTGAGCAGGTCGAGGTCGGCACCGGACAGTCTGGACTGGTCGACGAGAGACTGCCTGGACAGCGAAGACGCCTCCGGCGCCTTCATCAGACCAAGCAGGCGCAGGAAGCCATTTTCGCTAAGGAGTGTTCGGCCAGCGGAGCCCTCGGCTGCAACCCGGCGCTCGATCTCGGCATCGCCGCCCTTCGCCGTGCCGGCCTTGGCGATCAGCGTTCGGCCGAACACAACATGGCTGGTGCGCCTGGTGACGCCGCGCCGCAACTGGCCGTGCTGACGCTCCACCTCACGGGCCGCGAGCCGCAGCGGAAATGCCGCCAGCGCGCCGATGGCGCCGAAGACGGCGCCCGGGATTATACCGGTCGGCGCCGTCACCCCTTGCTCTTGCCGACGGCCTTGAGCAGATTGGCCTTCAACGGGTTTTCCTTGGCCGCACCCGCCTTACCCTTGGCGGCAGGTTTTTCAGCGTCGTCGGCCTTGCTCTTCGACTTGGCCGGCGGCTTGGCTGATTGCGACAGGCTCGCCTTCAACGCGTCCATGAGGTTGATGACATTGCCACGCTCGGGCGCCGCCGCAATGATCGGCTTATGGCCCTTCAGTTTCTCGCGGATCATCGTCATCAGCGCGATCTCGTAGCGGTCCTCATAATTCTTCGGATCGAAGGTGGTTTCCTTCTGCTTGATTAGCGCTTCGGCCAATTGCAGCATTTCGGGATCCGGCTTGCCAGCCGGGATGTTGCCGAAATATTCAGCCGTGCCGCGCACTTCGTTCGGGTTCCTCAACGTACACACGAACATGCCGTTCTCGCGCGCGCCGATCGTCACCACGCGCTCGCGGCTGGACAGGACAAGGCGGGCAATGGCCAGCTTGCCGGATTTGCGCATGGCTTCGCGCAGCACGGCAAAAGTTTCCTCCGCCATGGCGCCATCCGGCGCCATGTAGTACGGCGCATCCTGATAAATGACGTCGACCTCGTCTTCGTCGACGAAGGCCTCGATGTTCATCGTGTGATTGGATTCGATGCGCACTGCTTCGAGGTCGGCCTCATCGATGATGATGTACTGCTTGTCCTCGTATTCGTAACCCTTGACCAAGTCCGCGCGCTCGACGAGGCCGAGTTCAGGGTCGACCGGCTTCATGTTGATGCGGTTGTGGGTCTTCTTGTGCAATTGGTTGAACGATATGCGCTCGCTGGTCGTCGTTGCCGGATAGAGCCGGACCGGACAGCTGACGAGGCTGAGCTTGAGGTAACCTTTCCAACTTGCCCTGGGCGCCATGATACTCTCCTACGCGGCCACGCACTGACATTTCAGACTGAGCATGATCTTACCGAAAACCGGTTGCCACTTTTCGGGATCATGCTTACTGCAGCGCTTCGTCCAAAGGACGAATGGTGCTGCGGAAATCCTACACCGACCGGGCACGATACAGGCAAATCCCTAGCGAAATCTTCCAGTCGCCCTGAAGGTCCAAGGCCGAGAATAATTCAAATTGTCCGAAGCGTCGATGGACTTGGGTTCCTCGCCCCCATGAAATGGGGAGAAAAACCTTATTTGAAGGCCGGCAAATCCCTCGCGAAATCCTCCATGTCCGCCCAGGGGTCGCCCGAGGTCGCCAACAACCCCGGCAGCGAGGAATAGTTCAGATCCTGCGGCGCATCGATCGTCTCAAGGTCGCTCCAGCTCACCGGCGTCGACGCCGGCAGGTTGGTGCGGGCGCGCAGCGAATAAGGCGCCGCGGAGGTGTGGCCGCGCGCGTTGCGGTGATAGTCGATGAAGATGCGGCGCTTGCGGTTTTCCTTGCCCATTGTGGTGGTGAAAGTGTCGGGCGCGGTGGCCGCCAGGTGCGTGGAGATGGCGCTGGTCGCCTGGTGCAGCTTCTTCCAGTTCTGCTTTTGCGTCACCGGCACGGTTATGTGGATGCCGCTGCCGCCGGATGTCTTGGCGAACGGCACCAGGCCGAACCGTTCCAGTTCGCCCTTGATGTGGACGGCGGCCTCGACCACCTCGCGCCAGGCGATGCCCTCACCCGGATCGAGATCGAAAACGATCTGGTCGGGCTTGTCGAGGCTCAAGCGATGCGTGCCCCAGGTGTGGAACTCGACGACGCCGAACTGCGCCAGCGCCAGATAGCCTTTTGCTCCCTCGACCGACAGATAGGATTTGGTTTCACCTTCGGAGTTGGTGGCGTCAAAAGTGACCACAGAGGGCGGCATGCCGGTGAAGGCGTGGCGCTGGAAGAAACAGTCCTTGGGCAGGCCCGTCGGGCAGCGCACCAGCGACACCGGGCGGCCCATAATGTGCGGCAGCATGAAATCGCCGACCAGCGCGTAATAGACGGCGATGTCGAGTTTGGTCGGTCCGGTCTTGCCAAACAGCCGCCGCTCCGGATTGGTCACCCAGATGGTTGCGAGATCGGCTTCGGCGATCAGCCGCTTGCGCTTCGGCGACACCGGCGTCGACAGGCCGACATCGCGCAAGCCCCGAAACACACCGTGGCGCAGCGAATTGTCCGCCGTTCGGTTGGCGTAGTGGATGCGGGCCGACAGCATCGGCCGCACCCATTTCATCTCGCGCATGATCTCGCGCGGCACACCCTCGGGGGCTGTCGCGCCGTCGCGCAGCGGCTGCAGCCGGGCCAGCAAGTCGCCCGCCGTAGCGGCATCGAAGCCGGTGCCAACCTTGCCGCGATAGTGCAGTTCGCCATCCGCGAATTCAGCCATGCCGAGTGCCGCCAGTCCTTCGGCCGCGCCGGAAACGGTGTAGCCGGCGATGATGAAATCGCCGGTCTCCAGCGCCTTGACCTTGGTCCAGGTCTTGGTGCGGCCGCACTGGTAGATGGCGTTGGCGCGCTTGGAGACGACGCCTTCCAGCCCAAGGATCGAGGCCTGATCGTAAAGCCCCTGCCCGTCGCCTTCGACATGGTCGCTCAGCTGGATGGCGGAGTTGGCGCCCTGCCCGGCTAGCAGTTCGGCGAGCAAGGCCTTGCGTCTTGCGAGCGGCGCCTTGCGGAGGTCCCAGCCGTCGAGATGCAGCAGGTCGAAGGCATAGAAATGGAGCTTGCTGCCCGCACCCGCCGACAGCGCATCCTGCAGCAGCGCGAAACGCGAGATGCCCTTCTCGTCCAGTACCATGATTTCGCCGTCGATGATCGCCTGGCTGAGGGGCAGCCGGGCGAATGCCTGCGGCAGGTCGCCGTAACGCTTCGTCCAGTCGATGCCGCCGCGGGTGATCAGCCTGACCTCGCCATCGGCGATATGCGCCATGGTACGGTAGCCGTCGAATTTTATTTCGTGCAACCAGAGTTCACCTGTGTCTTCCACTGGCCCACCCGGCGGCTTCGGCACCTGCGTGGCGAGCTGCGGCTCGATGCGCGACGGCGGATCGCCCCTGACCGCACCGGGCAACGCACCGGGTTTCAGCGCGCCGGGTTTGGGGGGCAGGCGGGCCGGCTTTTTCGGCGGCGCCACCAGCTCCTCGATGCGCTTGCCGGACTTCACGCTTTCCGGCCGCGCTTCCAGGATGTCGAGGCCGGTATCGGCGGCGAGATCGCGCTCCTTGAACAGCAGCCAGTTTTTCTTCTCGCTGTCTTCGCCGGGCTTGGGCTTCAGACGGGTCAGCATCCAGCCGCCATTCAACTTGTCGCCGGCCAGCCGGAACTTGAAGGCGCCGGTGCGCAGGCTCTTGTCGACATCGTCCATCGGCGCCCACGTGCCGGTGTCCCAGACGATCATCGGCCCGCCGCCATATTCGCCTTCAGGAATGACGCCCTCGAAGTCGATATATTCGAGCGGATGGTCCTCGGTCTCAACTGCGAGCCGCTTGTCGGCCGGGTTGAGCGAGGGCCCGCGCGGCACCGCCCAGCTTTTCAGCACGCCGCCGACCTGCAGGCGCAAATCGTAATGGTCGGCGGTGGCGTGATGCTTGTGGACGACGAAGCGGTTGCCGTCGCCTGAAATAAGCCCGCCCGCCGGTTCCGGCGTCTTCGTAAATTCGCGCTTGGCGCGATAGGCCTTGAGTGTTGGCGGGGTTGGCATGGGTCAGGCGGGAGCGGCGGCGGCGGACGAACCTTCCCGGCGCCGCGTTCCTGCACAGTGCTGTCCCGCCAACATTTCAAATTTCCCAGCGCGGTGCGAAGAATGTGGAGATCACGCTCAATCGTCTGAGGCGGGCGTCAGGTCTAGCTCGGCCGGGGACAGCCCTTGCTGGAGCTGGCTCAGCCGGAACTCGTCGACCCAGTAGGCCTCGCCGTCGACCAGCACGCGGGCCGAGTAGACGCCGCCGGAAAAGCTTTGCGCGGTGACGTAGACCTTGTGGCGGTCGAGCGCCTTGCGCACCGCGGCGCGCTTGGAATTCTGGCTGGTGACGGAACTGGCCATGGCTCACTCATACACAAGACCGCAAGACATGGCGGCGGCATAAGGATGCTGGAGATCGGCCGCTCTGTCAATTTTGACCGCCTGCTTCTGGCAGCGCTACGATCCGACGGCAGCAAAAAACCGCTGCGCCTCGGCAGCGGACTTTGCAATGGCGACGACAATATTCGGTTAGTGGTCCGAAGGAATTATGAGCGCCGTGACGCGCGAGAGCTGCTGACGCCGGTTCAGCGTCGGCTTCTCGTAGATCGTCTTCATTGGTATCCCATGGCCCCCAATGACCGCCGGCAAAGGCGCTTGCGGCTGGGTTTTGTCAAGGGAAGCGCTGTTCTTCCGCCGAACAGCTATGGAAACTGGAGGAGCGGCCGCTATAGTTTTCCTCAGCCCCAAGGAGAACGGCAATGACCCTCAGCACCCGCAAACTTGGCAGCCAGGGGCTGCAGGTCTCGGTGATCGGCCTCGGCTGCATGGGCATGAGCCAGTCCTACGGCCCTGCCGACGAGGCGGAATCGATCGCCACCCTGCACCGAGCCATCGAACTCGGCTGTACCTTCCTCGACACGGCGGAAGTCTACGGCGCCTATGCCAATGAAGAACTGCTCGGGCGGGCGCTGAAGGGCCGGCGCGATGAGGTGACCCTTGCCACCAAATTCGGCTTCCGCATCGAAAACGGCAGACAGGTCGGCACGGAGCGTGACAGCCGGCCCGACCATATCCGCGAGGCGCTGGAGGGCTCGCTGAAGCGGCTCGGCACCGACCATATCGACCTTTACTACCAGCATCGCGTCGATCCGGCGGTGCCGATGGAAGACGTCGCCGGCACGGTCGGCCGGCTGGTTGCCGATGGCAAGGTGCGCTTCTTCGGCCTCTCGGAAGCGGGCGCGGCGAATATCGGCCGTGCTCATGCCGTGCACCCTGTGTCGGCCGTGCAGAGCGAGTATTCGCTTTGGGAGCGCAATCTGGAGCCGGAGATCATCCCGCTGCTCAAAAAGCTCGGCATCGGCCTGGTGCCGTTCGCGCCGCTCGGCCGCGGTTTCCTCGCCGGCGACGTCAAGCGCGCCGAGGATTATCCGGAAGGCGATTTCCGCCGCGGCGACCCCCGCTATCAGGGCGCCAACTACGACGCCAATGTCGCGGCTGCGGCTGCGGTGCAGGAGGTGGCCGCGGCCAAAGGGGCAAAGCCCGCACAGATCGCGCTGGCCTGGGTGCTCGGCAAGGGCGACGGTTTCGGCATTGACATCGTGCCGATCCCGGGGACAAAGCGGCGCAAGTATCTCGAAGAAAATGTTGCTGCGGCCGCGATCACGCTCGACGCGGCCGAGATAGCTGCGCTCGACGCAGCCCTTGCGCCGGGCAAGGTCTCAGGGCCGCGCTACAATGAGCGGGTGATGACAACGATCGACAGGTAGAGGCGTCTAAGCTGCCAATCTCCCCCCTCGTGGGGGAGATGCCTGACAAGGCAGAGGGGGGCGCGAAGGATCGCCCGCATCAAGTATTCTGCGTAGAGGTTAGCTCAAAGATGTAAGTGAAATTGGCCAATGTCGGCGGGACAGCGCCCCCCCTCTGTCCTGCCGGACATCTCCCCCACAAGGGGGGAGATTAGCAGTTTCAGCCCCTCGCCTCACCTTGCGTAATCGATTTTCCTTGGCTAGCATCCTCGGGTCGGCGCCGTGCGGAGGAGAACGTTGCGGCGGACCGGCTGGAGCGCCTCGCGTCCCCTCGGGGCGGTCACAGGACACTCCATTTTTGAATTGACGCAAGGACCGTCCCGAGCCGCTCCCGGTTTCGGGCTCCTGCGTTCATGTGGAGGATATCTGATGAACAGACGCGAATTCCTGTTGTCGACCGTGGCGACCGGCGCCATGGCGCTGGCCGCGCCCATGGCCTTTGCCGCCGACAAATTGACCATATTGGGCTCGGTGCCCAATCTCGGCTTTCCGTTCTTTGTGCACATGCTGAACGAGATCAAGGCGGAGGCGCAGGCGCAAGGCGTCAATCTGACCGAGAGCGACGGCCAGAACTCGGCGCCGAAGCAGACCGCCGACATCGAGGCCGCACTTGTGCAGAAGGTCAACGCCATCGTGATTTCGCCGCTTGACGTCAACGCGCTGGCGCCGGCGATCGAGGAAGCGGTCAAGGCCGGCGTTCCGGTGGTGACGATCGACCGCCGCGTCGACGGCGTCGAGGGCATTCTCGCCCATGTCGGCGCCGACAACGTCAAGGGTGGCGAAGCCGAGGCGCAGGCCATGGTGGCGGCGTTCCCGAACGGCGCCAAGCTGTTCCATTTGCAGGGCCAGCCGGGTGCCGGGCCCGCGATCGACCGCAACAAAGGCGTCCACAATGTGCTCGATCCGCTCAAGGACAAATACCAGATCATCTTCGAGCAGACCGCTAATTTCGCCCGCGCCGAAGCGCTGTCGGTGACCGAGGCCGGGCTTGCCGCCAACGGCAAGCCGGACGCCATCATCTGCGCCAATGACGACATGGCGCTCGGCGCGCTCGAAGCCTGTGCCGCCCGCAACTTCACCGACGTCAAGATCTACGGCTTCGACGCACTGCCGGAAGCGCTGGTCGCCGTGCGCGACGGCAAGCTCGCCGGCACGGTCGAACAGTTCCCCGGCGAACAGTCGCGCACGGCGGTGCAGATCGCGGTCGCCTTCGCCAGGGACAAGACCGAGCCGAAGGAGAAGCTGGTGCTGTTGACGCCGATCGTCATCGGCAAGGACAATCTCGACAAGGCGGAGAGGTTGAACGAGACGAAGTGAGAGTAAGGCCCATGACGGGTGGAGGTCGCGCTCTGTCGCGCCCCCCTCGGTCCTGCCGGACATCTCCCCCACTTGGGGGGAGATTGGCCGTCACGTCTGCTTTCGCCAATCGCCAACGTTGTAGAAAAAGTGCTGCCGGCAAAACTGCTGATCTCCCCCCGTGCGGGGGAGATGTCCGGCAGGACAGAGGGGGGCGCTGTCCCGCTGCCTATCGCAATCCGGGAGCAATGCTTGTCCGCCGTTGAACCCACCGCATCATCGCCCCCGCTCCTTTCCGTCGAAGGCGTGACCAAGCATTTTTCCGGCGTCACCGCGCTCAGCGACGTTTCGCTCGAGGTGCGGCCCAGTGAGATCCTTGGCCTGCTCGGCGAGAACGGCGCCGGCAAGTCGACGCTGTTGAAAATCCTGTCCGGCGTGATGCCGCCGTCGAGCGGCCGCATCGTCTTCGACGGCGCCGACTACGCGCCGTCCAGTCCGCAGGATGCCAAGCGGCATGGGATCGTCACCATCTATCAGGAACTGAGCCTGATCCCGACGCTGACGGTTGCGGAAAACATTTTCATCGGCCGCGCGCCGCTCGGTCCGCTCGGGCTGGTCAGCTGGCGCAGGATGGAGGACGCCTCGCGCGCGATCATCGCCCGCGTCGGTCTCGACATCGATCCGGCAACGCCGGTGTCCTCGCTGTCGGTGGCCGAACAGCAGCTGGTCGAAATCGCCCGCGCTCTGTCGCTGGAAAGCCGCCTGATCATCATGGACGAGCCTACCTCGGCGCTGACCGAGACCGAAGTGCAGAAACTGATGTCGATCATGGACAGGCTACGCAAGGACGGTGTCGCCATCATGTTCGTCACCCACCGGCTGGAAGAAGCGTCCGCCATTTGCGACCGCATGACCGTGCTGCGGGACGGCAGGCTGGCCGGTCATCTCGACCGCGACGGCCGGCCGATCCAGATTCCGAAGATCATCGAGAAGATGGTCGGCCGCGCCGCCTCCGAACTCTACGCGCGGCCGACGCAGCGCGACGTCGCCGGCGAGGTCCGGCTCTCGGTGCGAGGCTTGCGAACGGTGCGCGATCCGCTGGCGCCGCACGCCATCGTGCTCGAAGGTGTCAACCTCGATCTGAAGGCCGGCGAAATCCTCGGCGTCGCCGGCCTCGTCGGCTCCGGCCGCACCGAGCTTGCCCGCGCCATTTTCGGCGCCGACCGGATCGCCGCCGGCACGATTTCACTCGACGGCAAGCCGATCGCCCCGGCCTCCCCCGCCGACGCCATCAAACTCGGCATCGGGCTGGTGCCGGAAGACCGCAAGCACCAGGCGATTTTTGCAGCACTTGGCATTCTCAACAATTTCTCCATCGCCTCGCTCGGCCGCTACAGCAATGGCGCCGGCTTCATGGCCGAACGGCGCGAGCGCGAGGCGCTGGCCGGCTATCGCAAGGCACTGTCGATCCGCATGGCTTCGCCCGAGCAGGCGATCGAGGGGCTGTCCGGCGGCAACCAGCAAAAGGTGATCCTGGCCCGCTGGCTGGCGCGCGACCCGAAAGTACTGATCGTCGACGAGCCGACGCGCGGCGTCGATGTCGGCGCCAAGGCCGAAGTGCACCAGATCCTGGTGCAGCTTGCCGCACGCGGCATCGCCATCATGATGATCTCGTCGGAGCTGCCGGAGGTGCTGGCAGTGTCGGATCGCATCGTTACGATGCGGCGCGGCCGTATCACTGGCGAAATGCCGGGCATCGAAGCGACCGAGGAAAAACTGATGGAACTGATGGCGCTCGACCGCAAGCAGGACGCAACGCAATGACCAGCACCACCGAACAGACCCAGCGCAGCGGCATCAACATCGCGCGGCTTCTGATGAGTTTTGGGCCGCTGATGTTCCTGGCGGTGTTGATCGTCATCTTCACCGTGCTGAAGCCGAGCTTCATCGATCCAATCAACCTGTTCAACATTTTGAGGCAGATCTCGATCACCGGGCTGATCGCGCTCGGCATGACTTTCGTCATCCTCACTGCCGGCATCGACCTGTCGGTCGGCTCACTGCTCGCCTTCTGCGGCATGGTGGCGGCGGTGGTGGCCAAGGGCGGCACCGCCAACACGCTGTCGCTGTCGACCACGGGCACGCAAGGCTATGGCTGGTTCGCCGCCTTGCTTGCCGCCGTCATCGTCGGGGCGCTGGCCGGCGGCGTCCAGGGCTTTGCCATCACCAGGCTGAAAGTGCCGCCCTTCGTCGTCACGCTGGGTGGTCTCACCGTGTTTCGCGGCCTGACGCTGACCATCTCCAATGGTGGACCGATCTCCGGTTTCGACGCCTCGATGCGCTGGTTCGGCACCGGGCTCATCGGACCGGTGCCGGTGCCGGCGATCATCTTCGCGGCGGCGGCCATCCTGTGCCACATCGTGCTGCGCTATACGCGCTACGGCCGCGCCGTCTATGCCGTCGGCGGCAATGCCGAGGCCGCGCGCCTTTCGGGCCTGCGCGTCGACCGCATTCTGATCTCGGTCTATGTCATCGTCGGCTTCTTCGCCGGGCTGGCGGCCTTCGTTTTGTCAGCACGGCTCAACTCCTCCGAAGCCGTAGCCGGCATCGGCTACGAACTTACGGTGATTTCCGCCGTGGTCATCGGCGGTACCTCGCTATTCGGCGGCATCGGCTCGGTCGGCGGCACGGTGGTGGGCGCAGCGCTGATCGGCGTGCTGCAGAACGGGCTGCAGTTCAACAATGTCTCGTCCTACACACAAAGCATCGTCATCGGCCTGATCCTGATCCTGGCCGTGGCCTTCGATCGTTGGCTGAAGTCGCGGGTAAGGCGGTAAGGGATCGGCCATGGTTCAGATCAGGGCGATGGCAGAGAACGATGTAGCGTCGGTATCGCGGCTGCTGGGAGAGTCTTGGCGGCGCACCTATTCGTCGATCCTGGGACCTGAAAATACCGCGCGCCTCTCGGACGACAAGCATGCGCCCGAGCGGCTGGCCGAGGAACTTGCGGACGACAACAAGATGTCTTTCGTGGCCGAACGGCCGGACGGTTCGATCGCCGGCTACGCGATGGCGGCGATGGACGACCGTGGCGATGTCCTGCTCGACCGGCTGCACATCGACAAGACAGAGTTCGGCAGCGGGCTCGCCACCGACCTGCTGCACGCGGTGCTTGTCGCGCATGCCGGCATCCCCAGCATTGCGCTGGAAGTGATCGAGGGCAACGACCGGGCGATCGCCTTCTATCGCAAGCACGGTTTCGAAGTGGTCGAGCGCCACACGGCCGCGCACGGCGTTGGCGGCCACGCCTCGCTGATCATGCGCCGGCTGCTGTCGAGGGCGTAAGGGAAGGGAATAGGCCGTAGGGAATAGGGAATAAGGTGGCGCAGACCGATACCCTACGCCTACGGCCTACTGCGCCGCCGCTTGCCGGCCGTCCTCGTCGTCCGGCATATCGAGAATTTCGATCAGCCGCGCCACCTTCGTTCCCGGCAAGGGGCGACCCTCGTTGACCAGCGCCTCGTCGGCACCGAGCCAAGCGAACGCCTCGCGCAGTTCTTCAAGGGTGGCGCCGGTCAGCGCGATGTCGGCTATGACCGCCTCGTCTACCGGCCCCAACACCGAAATGATGTCGTCGCGTGTCATGGTCACCTCCATGCTAAGTGCCGGCCGGTCGTCGAGTTGACGCCGGGATCCGGCCATCCAGTCAACGGATTGCGAGCGAAAGCCGCCGACAAAGCAGAATCTGGGTCTTCTTTTCGACTAAGCAAGGTGAACGCGCGCCTTTTGCCGTCAAGCAGCCGAGTGCGGATCGATGCTGTAGAGATGCACGGGATAGCCGGGACCGATGGCGTCGCGCACCCGGTCCGTCCAGGCGAGGACCGCCGGATAAGCCGCCAGCGCAAAGCCGCAATCTTCGGCACGGTGGCCGTAGGCATAGACAGCAATGTCGGCGATGGTGAGCGTGTCGCCGACAAGGAACGGCGTGTCGTTCAGGCTGCGCTCCAGCGCTGCCAGCGTGCGGGCGCCGGCTTCGCGCTTGGCCGGAACCATCGCCTGGTTGCGCTCCAGCCTTCCGGCCAGCGTCCAGAAGCGCAGGGAGCCGATGACCGGCTCGACATGGTACTGTTCGAACAACAGCCATTGCATAATTTTCGCGTTGACATAGCGATCCGCCGGCAGCAAGGGCGTGCCTTCGGCGAGATAAATGAGGATCGCATTCGATTCGGCGATCGCACGGCCATCCTCGAGTTCGAGCACAGGAACGGCGCCGGCCGGGTTGAGCTTCAGGAAGGCGTCGGTGTGGCTCTCGCCCTCGAAAATCGACACCAGGCGGCTTTCATAGGGAATGTTGAGCAGGCCGAGCACGACCCTCGCCTTCCAACCGTTTTGCGACGGCAAATAATCATGAAGCGTGAGCATGGCTGTCCTTTCGCTGCGGTCGACGCCTGATTTGCACGGTGCCACGATACCAGCCACCCGAATCCTGCAATGTGTACGCGCGGAAACAGATAAACTATACGCATGTAGAGTTTTATTGACTTCGCTGTATGTGCGATTTACCCGATAAACACTTGCGTCGGATAACTGCGCGGGCAAGCAATCAGTTTGCGTGTGAGAGGAATCGCAAGCATGAGCCTTTCGCGCCGAAGCGAGATCGCCGCCGAGGCCGTGGGGCCAACGATTGTCGCCGGCGAAATCCTGGTCGAGATCATGGCGACGGAACGGGGTTTCGGCTTCCTCGAGCCGCAATCGCTTGTCGGGCCATTCCCCAGCGGTGCGCCGGCGATCTTCATCGATCAGGTCGCCCGGCTGGGAGGCGGCGCCGGCATTATCGGCTGCGTCGGCCGCGACGATTTCGGCACGCTCAACCTGGACAGGCTGGAGCGCGACGGCGTCGACGTCTCAGCCGTCGATATCAGCGACCGCTTCCCGACGGGATGCGCCTTCGTGCGCTACCGGCCCGATGGTATCAGGGACTTCGTCTACAACATCGCCGAATCCGCCGCCGGGCAGATCCACCTGACCACTGCTGCGCGCCTGCTGGCGGACAGGGCCGGCCATCTGCATATCATGGGATCGACGCTGTCGGTGGCAGGGCTGAAGGAGATCGTCAGCTACGCAGTGCAGGCGGTTCGTGCCCGCGGCGGCTCGACCTCATTCGACCCGAATGTGCGCAAGGAGCTGATCGACGGCTCCGACGGCGCACTGTTTTCCGCACTCATCGACGATGCCGACCTGCTGCTGCCGTCCGGCGACGAATTGCTCGCTACGGCGGGCGTCGATGACGAGCACCGGGCGGTGGCGGCGCTGTTTGCCAGGGGCGTCGGCGAGATCGTGCTGAAGCGCGGTGCTGACGGCTCTTCCTGGTTCGGCGCCGACGGCGCCAGGATCGACTGCGCCGGTTTTCAGGTCGAGGAAGTCGACCCCACGGGCGCCGGCGATTGTTTCGGCGCCACCTACCTGACCTGCCGCCGCCAGGGGATGGAGCCCGGCAAGGCGCTGCTTTATGCCAATGCCGCCGGCGCCCGCAACGTCACCCGGCGCGGCCCGATGGAGGGCGTCACCAGCTTCGACGGACTCGATCAATTCATCAAGGGAACAGCGAGACGGACATGAGCGCCAACCCGCTTGCAGGCCTCGCCAGCGCGCGCAAAAACGGCTCGCCCTACGGCATCACCTCGATCTGCTCCGCGCATCCGCTGGTGATCCAGACGGCGATCAGGCGCGCCGTTGCCGACAGGGAGAAAAACCTGCTGATTGAGGCAACCTGCAATCAGGTCAACCAGTCCGGCGGCTATACCGGAATGACCCCGGCGCTGTTCGTCGCCTTCGTGCTGGAGATCGCCTGCCGCGAGGGGCTGGAAGCCTCGCGTATCATCTTCGGCGGCGACCATCTGGGACCGAACCCGTGGCGCGCAGAGCCGGCGGCGCAGGCGATGGACAAGGCCGAGGCCATGGTCGGCGCCTATATCGCGGCCGGCTTCACCAAGATCCATCTCGACGCATCGATGGGCTGCGCCGGCGAGCCGGCGGCGCTTGACGACGAGACCATCGCCACCCGGGCGGCGCGGCTGGCAAAGGCGGCCGAAACGGGCGCGCACGCCGCAGGCAGCACCTTGCCGGTCTACATCATCGGCACCGAAGTTCCCGCCCCCGGCGGCGTCGACCATGCGATCAGCGAGTTGAAGCCGACCGAGGCGGCGGCGGCGCGGCGCACGATCGAGGTTCACCGGGAGATCTTTGCCCGCGAAGGCCTGACCGAGGCGTTCGGCCGCGTCATGGCCGTGGTGGTGCAGCCGGGCGTGGAATTCGGCAGCCAGAATGTCGTCGCCTACGCGCCCGAAAAATCCAAGGGCCTGACCGGCTTGCTCGATGAGCAGCCGTCGCTCGTCTACGAGGCGCATTCGACCGACTACCAGACCCGTGCGGCTTTGACCGCGCTGGTCGCAAACGGCTTTCCTATCCTCAAGGTCGGCCCCGGCCTGACCTTCGCCTTGCGCGAGGCGCTTTACGGGCTCGACCTGATCGCCTCCGAAATGGCCAGGGACTATGGCGACCGGTCGCTCGCCCGCACCATGGAAAGCGCGATGCTGGCAGCACCCGGCCATTGGCACAGCCACTATCATGGCAACGAAGCAGAGCTCTATGTGCAGCGGCATTACAGCTACAGCGATCGCATCCGCTATTATTGGAGCAACCCCACCGCTGTCGCGGCGGTCGAGCGCCTGCGCAAGGCGCTGGACGACGTTGCCATTCCCGAAACGCTGATGCGGCAATTCCTGCCGGCGCTGCCGGCCGAACTCGGGCCGGCGGGCAATCCCGAGGCTATCCTTCTCGAAGCTGTCGATCAGGTGCTGGCCGACTATGACGCGGCCTGCCGTGGGACCTGAGTGCATTGCGCCGGGTTGATCTTTGCCTCAGCCCAGTGTCTCTGACGTTTCCATGAAACCAGCCATGTTCTTTCTCCTGTTCGCGGCCTCCCTGCTGGCGTCGCCGGCACGCGCCGACTGGAAGCCGGTCGAAAAGGTCGAGACCTACGCCATCGCAGGGCGGACCGGCCCGGAACTCTATGCCGCGATCGGCGAAGCCGGCCCCTTGCTCGGCAAGGGTCGGGTCATTGCGCACACCAATTTCAAGCTGACCTGGACCAGGGACTACAGGCCGCAAGGTGACGCCTGCGTGCTCAAATCGGCGCGCCCGAAACTGATCATCACCTACACCTTGCCAAAGCCGGCCGAACCGTTGCCGGCTTCCGTCCAGAAGAACTGGACGGTGTTCATCGCCGGGCTCGCCGCCCACGAGAGAGTGCATGGCGCAGCCATCGCCGAGATGGTGCGCAAGATCGAGGCGGTGAGCGTCGGCCTGACCGTTAATGATGACCCCGGCTGCAGCAAGATCAGAACCGAGCTGACGAGGCAACTCGTCCAGATCTCGCTGGCACAGCGGCAGGCGAGCCGCGACTTCGACCGGGTCGAATTCGGCCCCGGCGGAAACCTGCAAAAGCTGGTGCTGGCTTTTGTGAATGGGGGGTAGTTTGCCGGTGTGCCGGTCATAGCGCCGAGTGTTCCGAACGACAAGAGTACCGGCCGCATGGCCGCTTTACAGGCAGGCTTGGTAGCGCTACCGTCTGATTGTCGCGCGACCTGTTCGGGGAATGGGAGACGGTCGCGAGGCGGGAGAGGAGCGGTTTCCTTCGGGGCGTCGCAAGAAGCATTCGGGAGGAGATCGATGGCGTCTGTCGCGATCGGCGACGTTTACAAATCGTTCGGGACCGTCGAGGTCCTGCATGGCGTCAGTGTGGATATCGATGACGGCGAATTCGTCACGCTGGTCGGCCCGTCGGGTTGCGGAAAATCGACCCTTCTCAGGATGATCGCCGGCCTGGAAAAGATTTCTCGGGGCGAGATCGCCATCGGGGATCGGGTCGTCAACAACGTTGCCCCGAAAGAGCGCGACGTTGCCATGGTGTTCCAGAACTACGCGCTCTACCCGCACATGACGGTCGCCGAGAACATGGCGTTCTCGCTCATGCTCAAAGGTGTTTCGAAGGCCGATTGCGCTACCAGCATTCAGCGCGCCGCCGAAATCCTCGGGCTGGTGCCATTGCTGACGCGATATCCGCGCCAACTTTCCGGCGGCCAGCGCCAGCGCGTCGCCATGGGCCGGGCGATCGTGCGCGATCCACAGGTTTTCCTGTTCGACGAACCGCTCTCCAATCTCGACGCCAAGCTCAGGGTGCAGATGCGCGCCGAGATCAAGGAACTGCACCAGCGGCTCAAGACGACCACAGTCTATGTCACCCACGACCAGATCGAGGCCATGACCATGGCCGACAAGATCGTCGTCATGCATGACGGCATCGTCGAACAGATCGGACCCCCGCTGGAGCTCTACGACAGGCCAAACAATCTCTTCGTCGCCAGTTTCATCGGCTCGCCCGCCATGAACCTGATCAAGGGCGAGATCGTCACCGACGGGTCTCCGTCCTTTCGCGGCGCCGGGGGAATTTCCGTGCCGCTGGCCGGCGCGCCGGCCGTTGGCAACGGTCATCCGGTGGTGCTGGGAATACGGCCCGAGCATTTGCGGCTATCGTCAGACCAAGTCATTCCAGTCACCGTCGCGGTGGTCGAGCCGACCGGGTCGGAAGTGCAGATCATCGGCCGCACCGCCGGCGGCGACGAGATCGTCGCCAATTTCCGCGAACGCCATGCCTTCACACCGGGCGAATCCATACGGCTCTCTGCCGCGCCTGGCCTGATTCATCTCTTTGACGGCAAGACCGGAACACGATTTGAAACGCGTAACGGATGGTAAGGACCGCATAGCAAGGAAGATAAACCGGAGGAGACGACCATGAAATTCACGAGACGCGATGTAATCCGCACGACCGCAGGTGCCGCGGCGGGAGCTCTGGGAAGCCGGTTCGTCGGCTCGCCGGCTTTTGCCCAGGAGGGCTTGAAATACAAGCCCGAGGAAGGCGCAAAGCTGCGGCTGCTGCGCTGGTCGCCCTTCGTCAAGGGCGATGAGGATCAATGGCTGGCCAACACCAAGCGCTTCACCGAGGCGACAGGTGTCGAGGTTCGTGTCGACAAGGAAAGCTGGGAGGACATTCGCCCCAAGGCAGCGGTCGCCGCCAATGTCGGTTCCGGCCCGGACCTCATGTTCGTCTGGTTCGACGACCCGCATCAATATCCAGACAAGCTGCACGACGTGACCGAGCTCGGCGAGTATCTGGGCTCGAAATATGGCGGCTGGCACGACGGACCAAAGCAATATGCGACGCGGGACGGCAAGTTCGTCGGCCTGCCGCTGGCCACGATCGGCAATGCCATCGTCTATCGCGAAAGCTGGGTGAAGGAGGCCGGCTTCTCCGAATTTCCGAAGGACACGGCAGGCTTCCTCGAGCTTTGCAAGGCGTTGCAGGCGAAGGGACATCCGGCTGGCTTCACGCACGGCCACGGCGTCGGCGACGGCAACAATTACGCGCACTGGCTGCTGTGGAGCCATGGCGGCCAGATGGTCGACGAGAGCGGCAAGGTGGCGATCAACAGCCCCGAGACGCTAAAGGCGATCGGATACGCGCAGGAACTCTACAAGACCTTCATTCCCGGGACCGAAAGCTGGCTCGACGTCAATAACAACCGCGCCTTCCTGGCCGGCGAACTCGGCGTCATCGCCAACGGCATTTCCGCCTACAATACGGCCAAGATCAACAAGGACAACGATCCGAAGCTGGCTGAGATCGCCAAGGACATCCGCACCACCAACCTGCCGATCGGTCCCGTCGGGAAATCGGTCGAACTGTTCCAGGTGACCACCGCCGTCATCTTCAACTACACGCCCTACCCCAATGCGGCCAAGGCCTATCTGCAGTTCATGTTCGAGGATCCGCAGATGACCGACTGGATCACCTCCTCGGCGGGCTATTGCTGCCAGACGCTGAAGGCCTTCGACAACAATCCAGTGTGGACGGCCGACCCGAACAATGCCGCCTATGCCAAGGCCTCGGCGACGCTGCGCCCCAACGGCTATGCCGGGCCGCTCGGCTATGCCTCGGCGGCGACCATGGCCGACTATGTCCTGGTCGACATGTTCGCCAAGGCGGTGACCGGCCAGGCGACGCCGCAGGAGGCGATGGAGGAGGCGGAGAAGCGCGCCAACCGCTACTACCGCGTTTGATCACGGCACCGCCGGGCAGCGTCTAGTGCGCTGCCCGGCCCGTCGCACAATCCCATGGCGGCCGTTGACGCCGTGACCTGATTCCCCGATGAGGAGCCCTTCATGGCCGTGCCGTCCGTTGCCGCCCAGCCGCGTCCGTCGATGCTTTCGCGGATCTCCGAAAGCCGCAACGCGCTGGGCTTCGGCTTCATGCTGCCGGCGGCGGCGCTGCTGCTGGTCTTCCTGACCTATCCGCTCGGGCTGGGCGTCTGGCTCGGCTTCACCGATGCCCGTATCGGCCGCCCCGGCATCTTCATTGGCACCGAGAACTATCAGTATCTGTGGAGTGACGCCGTCTTCTGGCTGTCCGTCTTCAACACCTTGCTCTACACGGTCAGCGCCTCGATCCTGAAGTTCGTGCTCGGCCTGTGGCTGGCGCTCATTCTCAATGAAAACCTGCCGTTCAAATCGTTCTTCCGCGCGATAGTCCTGCTGCCTTGGGTGGTGCCCACCGTACTGTCAGCCATCGCCTTCTGGTGGATCTACGATTCGCAGTTCTCCATCCTGTCCTGGGCGCTGCAGCAAATGGGCCTGATCGACCACCGCATCAATTTCCTCGGCGATCCGGAGAATGCGCGCGCTTCGGTTATCGCCGCCAACGTCTGGCGCGGCATTCCTTTCGTCGCCATCACGCTGCTCGCCGGCCTGCAGACCATTCCGCAGTCGCTCTACGAGGCGGCCACGCTCGACGGCGCCAGTCGCTGGCAGTTGTTTCGTTATGTGACTCTGCCGCTGCTGACGCCGATCATCGCCATCACCATGACCTTCTCGGTGCTGTTCACTTTCACCGATTTCCAGCTGATCTACGTGCTGACCCGGGGCGGACCGGTGAATGCCACGCATCTGATGGCGACATTGTCTTTCCAGCGCGGCATTTCCGGCGGCCAGCTTGGCGAGGGCGCGGCCATCGCGGTGGCCATGATCCCGTTCCTGCTGGCGGCGATCCTGTTCAGCTATTTCGGCCTGCAACGCCGCAAATGGCAACAAGGCGGCGGAGACTGACATGGTCAAGACGGCCGCGACAAGGAAGGCGAAACGTGGGGATATCGACGAAGGCGGCATGGGCTACCTGCAGAGCCTGCCGCGCCGCGTGGTGACGGTCTATCTGCCGCTGCTGGTGTTCGTCTTCGTGCTGTTGTTTCCGTTTTACTGGATGACGATCACGGCGGTTAAGCCCAATCTCGAGATGACCGACTATGCGCAGTTCAATCCGTTCTGGGTGGTGCATCCGACATTGGAGCACATCCGCTATCTCCTGTTCGAGACCTCCTATCCGGGCTGGCTGCTCAACACGATCATCATCTCGACCGCCGCCACGTTCCTGTCGCTGCTGGCGTCGGTGTTCGCCGCCTATGCGATCGAGCGGTTGCGCTTCTCCGGGGCGCGGCAGGTCGGCCTCGGCATCTTCCTCGCCTATCTGGTGCCGCCCTCGATCCTGTTCATTCCGCTGTCGGTGATGGTGTTCAACCTCGGGCTCTACGACACGCCCTTCGCGCTCATCCTTACCTATCCGACCTTCCTGGTGCCGTTCTGCACGTGGCTGTTGATGGGTTACTTCCGCTCCATCCCGTTCGAACTGGAAGAATGCGCGCTGATAGACGGAGCGAGCCGGTGGCAGATCCTCACCAAGATCGTGCTGCCGCTGTCGGTGCCCGGCCTGATCTCCGCCGGCATATTCGCCTTCACCCTGTCATGGAACGAGTTCATCTATGCGCTGACATTCATCCAGTCCTCGGAAAACAAGACCGTGCCGGTGGGTGTGCTGACCGAGTTGGTGCGCTCCGACGTCTACGAATGGGGGGCGCTGATGGCGGGAGCGCTGATCGGCTCGCTGCCGGTGGTCGTGCTCTATTCGTTCTTCGTCGAGCACTATGTCTCGTCGATGACCGGCGCGGTGAAGGAGTGACGCGCCGGCTCACGCGAGGCGACCGGCGCGGTCAGATCGCGCCGATGATGCCGCCGTCGACGCGGATGTTCTGGCCGGTGATGTAGCCCGCACCTTCGGAAGCGAGGAAGGCGATGGTCGCGGCAATTTCCTCCGAGGTGCCGTAGCGCTGCATCGGCACGCTGTCGCGGCGCTCCTCGGTGGCCGGCAGGCTGTCGATCCAGCCGGGCAGCACATTGTTCATGCGCACATTGTCGGCGGCGTAGGTGTTGGCGAAGATCTTGGTGTAGGCGGCAAGGCCGGCGCGGAATACGGCCGAGGTCGGGAACATCGGGCTCGGCTCGACCACCCAGGCGGTCGAGATGTTGATGATGGCGCCGGCCCTCTGCTTGACCATCTGCGGCGCCACGATGCGCACCGGCCGGATGACGTTCATCAGATAGACGTCGAGACCGGTGTGCCACTGCTCGTCGGTGATTTCGAGGATCGGCGCGCGTGGCCCGTGGCCACCGCTGTTGACCAGCACGTCGATGCGGCCAAAGCGCTCGAGCGTCAGATCCGCGAGCCGCTGCAGATCGTCATTCGACTGGTTGGAGCCGGTGACGCCGAGGCCGCCAAGCTCCTTGGCCAGAGCCTCGCCCTTGCCGGAGGACGACAGGATCGCGACCTTGAACCCTTCCGCCGCCAGCCGCTTGGCCGCCGCCGCACCCATGCCGCTGCCGCCCGCGACGACGACTGCTACTTTTTCTACACTCATCTCGATTTTCCTTCGTGTGGGTTGGCGGGACTCTAAAATCCATGTTTCCGAGGTTCGACCAGTGCTATAAACGGTTTTGCCATCTGGTTCGAACCAGAAAGCCTGAAATCAAGCTGTAGAAAAACTCCTGCATGCCTGAAGCCTTCCTGAGCCTGCCACCATTGAACGCGCTGCGTGCCTTCGAAGCCGCCGCGCGTCACCTCAACTTCCGTATCGCCGCGCAGGAGCTGAACGTGACGCAAGGGGCGGTGGCGCAGCACATACGCGGGCTGGAGGCGGATCTCGGCGCAAAGCTGTTCGACCGGCTGCCGCGCGGCCTGGCGCTGACCGACGAGGGCCGCGCCTATGTGCCGAACATTCGCCGCGCCTTCGAGCTGATCTCGGAGGCCACCTTGCTGCTGCGGCCCGAACCGGCGCGGCTGACGATCAGCGTCACGCCGAGCTTTGCCACCAAATGGCTGATCCCCAAACTGCCGGAGTTCGTCGCCCACAACCCGCTGGTCGATTTGCGAATCCTGGCCAGCGAAAGCCTGTCGAGTTTTCAGGCCGACGGCGTCGACATTGCGGTCAGGCAAGGCCGCCTGCCCTTCGGCGCCGGCCTGATGGTGGATCTTTTGTTTCCACAGCAGATCGTCGCCATCTGCAGCCCTGCCCTGCTGCCGACCGGCGCGAACGAGATCGCGCCGACCGACATCCAGCACCACGTCCTGCTGCACGACGCGCACAATCTATGGCCGGAATTCATGGAAAAGGCGCTCGGCCTGAGGATGGCCGCCGAGGCCAAACGCATGCGCTTCAACCAGACAGGCCTCGCGATCGACGCCGCCATTGCCGGCCAGGGCATCGCGCTGGCCAGCCGGTTTCTCGTATCCGCCGACATTGCCGCCGGCCGGCTGGTGCAGCCGATCAACGCGGAGATGCGTGGGACGCACGATTTCTATGTCGTGATGCCGCGCAAGCAACGGCACCCAGAACCGACGCAAGCCGTGCGGCGATGGCTGCTGGATGAGGGCGATGCGGCGCGGCTGTGATGGATAGCCGATCTCCCCTTTTACCGCCGCCGCGCAATGTCGGCCGCCACCGCCTTCGCCTCCCTGCCGATTTCTCGTAGCAGACCGGTGACCGGATTGTAGAAGCCGACGAGGTAGAGGCCGAGTTGAGAGGCGCGGGCGTTGACGCCACTGCGCTCCGGCTGCAATTCCACGGGCAGAAACTTTTCGTAGCCCGGGCGATAGCCGGTGGCGAGGATGACGGCGTCGAAATTTTCCTGCCTGCCGTCGGTGAACACAGCGCCGCGCTCGGTGAAGCCCGCTATGTCGGGTGCGATCTTGATGGCGCCTTTGGTGATGGCGTCGACCGTGCCGACGTCGATGACCGGGATGCGGCCGATTTCGTCGATCTGCTGCAGGATGCCCTGCTTCGGCCTGACGATGCCGTATTTCTCGAGCTTGCCCAGCGCGAAATCGAGGATGATCGGGAACATCCAGTCGTTCAGCGCCTGCGGCATCGGCCGGCTGGCGATGCCGACCATCTGGATCGGCACGCCGAACAGCTGGCGCGGCACGATGTGGACGCCCTTGCGCACCGAAATGGTCGGACGCGCGCCACTTTCCGCCAAGTCGAGCGCGATCTCGGCGCCGGTGTTGCCCATGCCGACGATCAGCACCGAGCGGCCGGCAAAGGGCGCCGCTTGCGTATAGTCGGCGCTGTGCAGCACCTCGCCCTTGAAAGCCTCGATAGCAGGGAGCCGGGGGACGATCGGCTCGGCATTGTTACCGCTGGCGATGACGACATGGCGCGCCTTGATGTTGTCCGATCCTGTCTCGACCAGAAAACCGCCGTCCCCGAGGCGAATGGCTTTCACCGTCACGCCGAAGCGCGGGCGCAGATCGAATTTTTCCGCGTAGTCGTCGAGATAGCGGACCACCATTTCGCGCGGCACGTAGCGCGGATAATTTTTGGGAAAGGGCAGGAACGGCAGCGACGAGAACGACTTGACCGTATGCAGATGCAGCCGCCGATAGTGCCGCCGCCAGGCGGGCGCGATCTCCTGCGATTTTTCGAGCAGGATGAAATCCACTCCTGCCCGCTTCAGGCAGGCACCGACCGCAAGGCCGGCGGGCCCGGCGCCGACAATAACGACAGTGGTGTCCAAGCGATTCTCCTCCCGCTAGCTCCTTAGGCTACGCGTAGAAGCGCAGGCGGGACAAGGCGCGCCTCACCTTCTCCCCTTGTTGGAGAAGGTGGATCGGCGCGCTAGCGCCGAGACGCCTTCGCATCGCGGCGCGCACGCTGCGCATCCTGTCCGGTCTCGGCTCACCCCCGGTGACGAATGTCTATCCCGGCAATCGCCCATGCTGTCGGACGGGCTGCCTGTCGCCGGCCGCACCGCGGTCGAAGAGCTCTACGTGCATGGCGGCATGGGCCAATCGGCATGCATGCCGCCCCCGCCATCGCGCGCTGGCTGGAAGAGGCCGTGGTTCGGGCGATGGCAATCCGAAGCAGACATGGCTCCGGCCACAGCGATTTGCGGGATGGGAAGGGTGAGGCTGCGCGACGTCGTGTCGATGTAGCCCGCCATCGGCCCGACGGGAGGGCTGGCGTTGCTCCCTAGCCGATATGCTCGGCGCGCAGCTTCTTCTTTATCTGCTCCAGGCCTGCCTCGCCGCCCGTCGCCAGTTCATCGGCGATCCTTGCCAGCTTGTCATCGGCGTTGCGGTATTTGCTGCCCCAGGCGCCGAGCGTCGCCAGCACCGGCAACAGGTCGATGCCCGCCTCGGTCAGCTTATAGATCGCCTTGAGCTTGTGCGTGGGGTCGTCGCTTCTGGTGACAATGCCCTCATCCTGCAAGGTCTGCAGCCGCTCGGCCAGCGTGCGCGACGAGATGCCTTCGCCTGATAGCAGAAACTCCCGGAAGTGCCTTTTTCCCGCGAAAATCATGTCGCGGATGATCAGCAGCGTCCAGCGGTCACCGAGCAATTCGAGCGACAGGCTGATGGGGCAGCCGGATCTTTCCCTGGTCGACATTCTCAATGCTTCCATTTCTAAATCACTTTACTATTGACATCATTTTTCTCTCGTGTCAATGGTTCCGAAAGTAAAGCAATCACCAACGCCGCCTGACCTGGCGCTGGTGACACCAGAGCTCAATCAGGAGAACAACGATGAGAAAACTGATCCTGCAGATGCAGATGTCGGTCGACGGTTTTGTCGGCGCGGCCGGCGATGAGCACTGGCAGCTCTGGGAATGGGGCGCCAACTGCCCGTGGGACGACGACTTGAAGCAGGATTTCAACGCGGTGTTCGCCGGCATCGATACCATTCTGCTCAGCCGCAAGATGGCCGAAGAAGGCTATCTAACCCATTGGGGCAATGCGGCAAAAAACTATCCGCGCGATCCCTTCTACGCCTTTGCGCAGCGCATCGTCGAGGCGCGCAAGGTGGTGCTGAGCGACAAGCTCGCGGCATCGCGGTGGGAGCGCACGACGCTTGCCAGCGGCGACCTGCCGCGCGAGGTCAAGGCGCTGAAAGCTGAAGGTGAAGGCGACATGGCGGTATTCGGCGGCGCCGGCTTTGCCTCGGCGCTGATTGCAGCGGGACTGGTCGATGAGTTCCAGCTGTTCATCAATCCGGCCGCGCTGGGCGACGGCGAGCGGATTTTCGACTGTGGCGGCTTCCTGAAATTGCGCCTGCTCGGCTCTAAAGCCTATGCCTGCGGAATGGTGGTGAACCGCTACGCGCCGGCAATGTGAAGCAGTTCAGAGATTGAATCCGTGGACCGCTTCAACTCTTTGTTTTTGCGAGAACTCCGGACGGATCACCGCAACCCGCTCCTCGTGAACCTGCGCTAGAAATTGATCTCGACCGAAGCGGCACTTCGCTTTGCCGGCCCGTGAAACACCGCCTCGATGTTGTTGCCGTCGGGGTCGAGCAGGAAGGCGGCGTAGTAGCCGGGGTGGTAGGGCCGCTCACCCGGCGCGCCATTGTCGGCCCCGCCGGCATCGAGGCCAGCCTTGTAGAACGCATCGACCATGGCCTTGTCCCTGGCCTGGAAGGCCAGATGATGGCGCCCGGTCAGCTGTCCCCTCGCCGCCCGGCTGTCGAGGCTTGAGATGAACAGCTCGTCGGCCCAGAAATAGTCCTCGGCCTCGCCGCCGATCGGAATGCCGAGCACCTTGAAGACGGCTTCATAGAAGCGCCGGCTCGCCTTGAGGTCCCTGACCACCAGCTGGACGTGGTCGATGAGGCGGCCGCGATGCAGTTCCATGAGCGATATCTCCCGTCGCGAGACCACAAAGCTAGTGCCGCGGAGCGGCTCGTCAATTCGGCAGTCTATCTTGTCGGCGCGCTTGGCAGCCTTACGCCCCTGCTTTTGTCATATCCGGATGGACTTCCACGCAGACCGGATAAAAAATGCAATCGGATCGTCGGATTCGAAATCCCGCCAACGTCCTTCGGACGCAAGCGGCGCAACGGAGCTGGAGCGAGTGGCGCCGCATCGAAACCGATCTCGGGAGAAGAGCATGAACAGTTCCTACCGTTGGGTGATCGTCGCGTGCGGCGCGCTGATGACCTGTGTGGCGCTCGGCGCGATGTTTTCGCTGGCGATCTTTCTCGAGCCGATGGCGCTCGACACCAACTGGTCGCGAACCGGCATTTCCAGCGCCATGACGCTGAATTTCTTGGTGATGGGCGCAGGCGGTTTCGCCTGGGGCGCCATCTATGACCGTGTCGGCGCCCGCCCGGTGGTTTTTGCCGGCGCGGTGCTGCTCGGCCTGTCGCTGGTGGTGGCGAGCCGAGCCCAATCGCTGCTGGTCTTCCAGCTGAGCTATGGCGTCATCGTCGGGCTGGCGGCCAGCGCCTTCTTCGCGCCGATGATCGCGCTGACCACCGCCTGGTTCGAGACCCATCGCAGCCTGGCCGTGTCGCTGGTCTCGGCCGGCATGGGCGTGGCGCCGATGACCATCTCGCCCTTCGCGCGCTGGCTGATCACGGCCTATGACTGGCGGACCGCCATGTTCGACATCGGCATCATGGCCTGGGTGCTGTTGCTGCCGGCCGTCTTCCTGGTGCGCCAGCCGTCGACGGCGGTCGCGGCAGCGGATGGCAGCGCGCCCGCGCCTGCCGCGGCCCCCGGCATGTCAGTCGGCCAGGCGCTGCGCTCGCCGCAATTCCTGGTGCTGGGCATGACCTTCTTCGCCTGCTGCGCGGCGCATTCGGGGCCGATCTTCCACATGGTGAGCTATGCCATGTCGTGCGGCGTGGCGCCGATGGCAGCCGTGTCGATCTACAGCGTCGAGGGCCTTGCCGGCCTTGGCGGGCGCGTGCTCTACGGCGTGCTCGGCGACAGGCTGGGCGCCAAGCCGGTGCTGATCGTGGGCCTCGCCATCCAGGCGGTGGTGATCGCCGCCTATCTCGCCGTCGGCAATCTCGAGCAGTTCTATCTCCTGGCGATCATCTTCGGCGCCACCTATGGCGGCGTCATGCCGCTCTATGCGGTTCTGGCGCGCGACTATTTCGGGCCGCGCATCATCGGCACGATACTTGGCGCCGCGACCCTGTTGTCCAGCCTCGGCATGTCGTTCGGCCCGCTCGCCGGCGGCATGATCTTCGACGCCTATGCCAGCTATTCCTGGCTGTTCATCGGCTCGGCGCTGATCGGACTCGGTGCTGCCGGCATCGCCATCGGCTTCCCGCCGCAGCCCGGCCGAGAGAGGCTGCAGGCGGCATGAGCGAAATTTCCCCTCGAGGGGAAATACTCATCACCCTGTCCCCGTTCCCGAGCGCAGCTCTTCCCTGCCCTCGTCGTCGCGGCTGAGCCTGGCGTCCGAGATCAGCACCACCGGGCATTGGCAGCGCTGCAGCACGCCGGTGGTCGTCTCGCCAAAGAAGAGTTCCTCGCCAGGGCGCCGCGCCACGCCCATGACGATCAGCGCCGCCGCCCTGCCGGCCTGGCGGGCAATGGCATCGGCGGCGGCGGCCCGGCTGCGGATGGCCGTCTCGATCTCGACGCCATAGCGGTCGGCTAGCGCGACGGTATCCTTCAGCACCGCCTCCCTGTGGCGATGCGAGACAGTGTCGCGCGGTTCGTCGCGGCCGACGCGCGCGACATAAAGTATCTTGACCCGCGCACCCGTGACCGCTGCAATCGCCAGTGCCATTTCGGCACCCCGGCGGGCGATCGCGGTGCCGTTGACCGGAACCAGAATCTTCCCGCCTTCAGGTCCTAGCCTTGGCATTTGGCGGCCGGCGCCGGTCGCCTTCAGCACCAGGCATAGCGGACCCTCGAAGGCGCCGGCGATCTCGTTGATGCGGCGGGTAAACCCACCTTTCGAGGTGACCGCGCGGCCGAGCCCGATCAGCAGCAGCCCATAGCCTTTGCGCGCCTCCTTGGCAACCGTTTCGGCCGAAAGCTCGGCCTCGTGGCGCCGCGTGACAGGCGCCGCGCGGGCCAGCTCCTCGTCCGAACTCCTGGCGGCCTCGCGGCTGTCCTCGGCACCCTTTTCGATCGGCTCGAGCTTCGCATCCGTGCCGGGCTCGGCCTCCTCCCGCTCGCCTCGGGCATGCAGCACCGTCGTCGGCCTGCCGGCGCCCACGACTCCGGCGAGGTAAGCAGCAAAGCGGCCGACAACGCCCTCATCGGTCACCACCAGCAGTCGTTCCAGGTTGGCGATGAAGCCGCGTTGGTCGATCTCCTCGCGCTCCAGACGCTTCTTCTCGTTCTCGCCCATCGGCAAGCGGCCGAGTGCCCAACGCAAGGTCGGCGGCATGGCGAGCGTGGTGATGACGGCCATGGTCACGATCATGGTGAAAAGATCGTGCGACAGAACGCCGATCGACAGGCCAATCGAGGCGACGATGACTTCGGTCGAGCCGCGCGCGTTCATGCCGCAACCGACGGCGATGCCTTCCTTGCGGCTCATGCCGGCAAGCTCGGCGCCGATGAAGGCGCCGGCGAATTTGCCGAAGCTGGCGATCAGCACCAAAGCGGCCGTGAGTAGCGCAAGCTCGTGGTCGACAAGCACGGTGAGATCCGCCGAAAGGCCGGCGACGCCGAAGAAAACCGGCATGAACAGCGCCATGATGACGCCGCGCAATTGCCCTTCGATATGACGCGACAGGATCGGCGATTCCCCAACCAGTATGCCGGCGACGAAGGCGCCGAGCACGGTGTGGACGCCGATCAGATCGGTGATCAGCGCCATTGCGCCCATGATGGCGAGAATGACGGTGACGACGGCGTATTCGCTGCGGAACGTATCGTTGGTCCAGCGGATGGCGTCGAAGACGATGCGGCGGCCAATCGTGAAGGAAAACCCCATGAAGGCGGCAACGCCGACAATGGTGAAGGCAAGGCTGCCGAGCTCGAAGCGCCCCTTGGTGGCGATGCCGATGGTGATGGCGATGATCACCCAGCCGATCGTGTCCTCGATGATGGCCGACGAGACGATGGTCTGACCGAGATCGCGGCGCATGAAGTTCATCTCGCGCACCACCATGGCGACGATCTTGACCGAGGAGATCGACAGCGCCGTGCCGAGGAAGAGACCGGCGACAATGCGCTCGGTTCCGTCGGCCAGCAGCGAGGCCGGCATGAGCTGTGCGGCGGTGAAGCCGAGCGCGAAAGGCACGGCGACGCCCGCGGCGGAGATGGAAAAGCACGCACGGCCGACCCTGCGCACCAGCCGCAGATCCGTCTCCATCCCGGTGAGCAACAGAAGCATCAACACGCCGAGCTGTGCGATGGCGCTGATCATGCTCTTTTGGGTGGCGTCGCCTGAAAAGATCACGCGTTCTGCTTCCGGCAATAGCCAGCCGAGCAGCGATGGCCCGAGCAGGATGCCGCCGATGAGCTGACCCATCACCGCCGGCTGGCCGAGACGCTCCAGCAATTCGCCGATGCCGCGGCCGACGAGAAGCAGAAGGAGGATTTCGAGAACGAAAATGCCCTCGCTGGACATGCCGGTCTTTTCGGCTGCCAACGATGCGGCCGGCATGAATGCGAAGGCTGCCGCGGCAAGCGCGACCGACCGGCGCCGGTTGACCACGAAGGACATGCACCCCCTCATCGTGCCCGGTATAACGTTTGCGGGCGAGATCGGTTGCACGCCACGCTCCCTTGGCGCGCCGCAGGTTCCTCCTTACCTGAATCGCATAACGGGCCTATCTGACTGCGGATAAACCGCCGAGACCCGGGCCGGCGACGGAACATTTTCAACCGATTGCGCGTTGCGCGGATGGGGATGACCGGCGTCGTTTCGGCCGGCCATGGCGTTGGGAGGCGCGTGGCAAGGGATGTCCCAGGTCAAGACCGTGAAAACCGACGAAGCGGCTGCAGCGCCGCGGGCCTCTGATGCGTTCGCGCTGAAGCTCACCTCATCGGAATTCGTGGCCACCATGTCGCATTTCCACCGCGCCGAAATCGCCCGCATGGCCGGCTGGCGCGACCGGCTGGACCGTACCAGCAACTGGGCGATTACTGTCGTCGCCGCCATGCTCTCAGTCTCACTCTCGACGCCCAGCGCCCATCACGGGGTGCTGCTCTTTGCCATGCTGCTGACCACGCTGCTGCTATGGATCGAGGCGCGGCGCTATCGTTTCTTCGATGTCTACCGGGCCAGGGTGCGCCAGTTCGAGCGCTATTATTTCGCGCAGATCTTCTCGCCGCAGCCCGACTACGCCTCCAACTGGCTGGCCATCGTCGGCGAAGGCCTGCGTTCGCCGCGCTTCCTGATCTCGCAACGCGCGGCGTTGGTGCGCCGGCTGCGCCGCAACTACATTTTCATGTACACGATCCTGATGCTGGCGTGGGTGCTGAAGATCACGACGCCCAGTCTGCAGCGCGAAGGGTCGCCGATAGGCTTGGGCGCGTCATTTCTCGACGCCGCGCGCGTGGCGCAGCTCGGCCCGGTTCCAGGCATCTATGTCGTGTGCATGGTCGGGCTGTTCTATGTCGGCCTGCTCGCAGCCGCTTTCCTCATCTCAAGCGACGAGGGCGAGCTTTCGCATGGCACCGTGCATGTCTGAGAGCGGCCTCGAAAAGCGCAATCTGCCGCGGTGATCTTCAGCAGACATTGTCGACCAACAGAGCGGTCGCTTCCGACCGGCTTGCGGCTTCCTCAACCGGAAGCCGTGCGCGATGGCGCTTGTAGGCGGTGAGCGCGATGACCAGCACGCAGCATACGGCGTTCAGCCAGTTAATCGCCGCCAGAGCGGGATCGTTCAGATTGATGTGGGCGTAGAGTCCCGTCGTGGCGTTGGCGCCTGTCCACAACAGCCAGGTCGCGTAGGAAATCGCCGACGCCCCGTGCCTGTCCCGGGCCACCCGCACGATCTGCGGCAGGTAGGACACCACGCGCAAGCCATTGAAAATAGTGAAGAGATAAAAAGACAGATCTGCAAGTGTCATCCGAAACCCCTGTCATGGCCGGACGTCCCATAGCGTTCCTTGCAGTGGCGGCATGTGAGCCCGTTCACATGCCGGCTTTGATTTTCCTGTTGCGGCCCGGCACCCGGATTCTTTCGCCATGTGGGCGTTCGCCGTGAGCCAGCCCGACGAGGTCGACATGAACCAGATCCTGTTTCGGCCGACGGCGCGGGAGTACTAAACAGATCTCGTGCTTGGGCAAAGTTCGGGTTGACCGCTGCCAAGAGCGCGGCGACTATCCCTGCAACGTGCAGGAGGACATGAGAATGGACGAACCCGATCGCTGGCGGCACATGGCGAGCGCGCCCAAGGACGGCAGCCGCATCCTGGTCACGGTCAGGCCATCGGAACAGGGGCCGGCCGAGGTCGACCTCGCTTACTGGTCGCGCGCCGACCAGTTCGGCACGGAGGGCTGGCGCTCTTCCGATTCGTCGCCAGGACGGGTGATCGAATACCCCGAACCGGAGTTAAAATGCTGGATGCCGCTGCCGACGGCCAATCTGAGCCGGGCTTCAATGCCAAGTCCGTGGCAAGGCGAAGACGTCCCGCTGCTCGACGGCTCCGGGATATGATCTCGGCGGGATGACCGTAAGAAATATGCTGCCGGCCCAATACTTGACGGCCTTACTTCGGCCGACGCACTGATCGCACCATGCCGCCGGGGCCGCTGCCGCAGAAGAAGCGGTCGCCGCCGTCGGATTCGAGCCCGGAAACGCCCACCCCTGCCGGCATGTCGAGCCGTTCCAGCACCTTTCCGCTTTGCGGATCGACGCGCCGGACATCGCTCTGGTCGCCTTCCCAGGTGCCGTGCCAGAGCTCGCCATCGACCCAGGTCACTCCGGTGACGAAGCGGTTTGAGTCGATGGTCCGCAGGATTTTCCCGGTCTCGGGATCGATCTGGTGGATCTTGCGCTCCCGGTTTTGCCCCACCCAGAGCGTGCCCTCGGCCCAGGTCATGCCGGAATCGCGGCCGCCGCCGGGCGCCGGGATGGTGGAGAGCACCTTGCCGGTATCCGGGTCGATCTTCTGGATGCGGTCCCCGGCGAGCTGAAACAGATGCCGGCCGTTATAGGCGGTGCCGGCATGGGCGGCGACATCGATCGAGCGCAGCGTCTCACCGCTTGCCGGATCGAAGGCGGTCAGCCGCTCGCCCGTCGCAAACCAGACATTCTGTCCGTCGAAGCTCACGCCGTGCACGGTGTCGACATCAGGAAAGGGCCCGTATTCGCGCAGGATTTCCGCTGCTGAATGTTTCATGTCCTGGTCCTCGATCATGGTCACCTTTCCTAGCCGTTCGGCAGCGGCGACGGGAGTAACAAGGTGGTCGTGAAACCAGCGACCGGTGGCGTCATCCAGCGCCGCGCCCGGCCCTGGCCGAAGGACTGCACTTTGCCGGTCTCGGCCAACTGCTCGAGCGCCCGCTGTACGCTGCGCTGTCCAGCGCCCAGCGCCAGCGCCAACGCCGAGCTGGCCCAGGATTCACCATCGGCCAGGAAGGCCAGCAGCGCGGCGTGCCGCTCCTCGATCGGCCGCGCCAGCACCGCCACGGAGCCTGCTTCGCGCGGCGCCAGCGCAAAGCCCTGGCTGGTCGCGCCGATGCCGGCCAGCGGGCGCAATTCGGCGCGCAGGCGGCCGATCTCGACCCGCAGCCTGGCGCGATGCGATTCATCGGCATGCCGGCCGCCAAAGGCGCGGGCAATCAGCGTCGCCCTCGGCACATCCGCCGGCCAGGCTTCGGCAAGCGCGCGCGCCAGCGCAAACAGCACCGGGCGCGTTGCCAGGGATATCGTTGTTTCCTGCTTGTGCACGATATAGCGGAACGTATCGACGACCAAGGCCGGCGACGCCTGCAGTGCCTCGACCTCCTTGAGCAGCAGCGGGCGCTCCTCGCCGCCTGCGATCAGCCGCGCCGCCGGCGTCTCCAGTGCCAGGAAGGCGCTGTCGACCTCCGCCATAAGACCCGGAATGCCGGCCCGGCGGGCGGCATGGCGCGCCCACTCAAGGGCTGCGCGCGCGGCCTTCGTCTTCAGACGCCGCATGGCGATGCCGGCAACCGCGAGTTCATGCGCGGCGCGTGAGGCCGGCGGAAGCGGCGACGGTTCGAGCCCAGCCAGCACGTCTTCAGCCTCGTCGAGGCGGCCGATCAGAAGCAGGCGGCGCACTTTGAGATGCCCGGCATGCGCCGCGTTCAGCCGGTCGCCATGCTTTTCCAATGTCGACCGCGCCGCGTCGAGCGCCTTGGACGGCCAGCCGAGATCACGCGAAACAAGCGCGATCTCGGCTTCGGCGACAACGCACCTGGCGCGCGCCACCGCCTCCTTTGGACCGAAGGCACGGCCGGCCCTACGCAACAGTACTTTGGCGCGATGGAAATCGCCGAGCTGCGCCATGGCAATGCCGCGCAACGCCAGCGCCGGGGCATCCTCGCGCAAGGCGACGCGGTCGAGTGCCGCCAGCGGGTTGCCCGCCGCCAGCGCCAGCCCTGCCGCGGTGATCAGCGAGTCCATGCAAATCCCGTCACATTTGTAACTCCCACCGCTCCCCTTACCGGCCCTAACTTAAGTCACCACCGCCAAGCAGCAAGCCGCGGACGGCGACCTAGCCATCTGGACTGGTTGAAGACGCCCAGGCCTGCGTTGACGCCAATATTCGCATTCGCTAGCCTGAGCATCTCAGACAGTCTAGTTAAGCTTCTCAATAAGGAAAAACCGACCATGCCTGCTTCCGAGGACCTCGAGCCCACCGTGCGGCCTCGCCACCCCTGCTGCGGTGGCCCGCCTGCAAATGCCGTCACATTTGTAACTCCGCCCTCGCCGCCTCGCGGCCCTAGCCTGCCTCACGATCAACAGGCAACGACAAGCCACAACGGCTCAACAACTGGCAAAGGAAACAAGCAATGACCAAGCACGTGGCAATGAAGACCCCACCGGTGGTTTCAAGGCAGGAATGGGAAGCCGAGCGCGAAAAGATGCTGGTGAAGGAAAAGGCAACGATGCGCGCCAGGGACGCGCTGTCGGCCGAGCGCCGGCGCATGCCATGGATGGAAGTAGACAAGGCCTATGTGTTTGAGGGTCCCAACGGCAAAGCGAGCCTGCTCGATTTGTTCGAGGGCCGGCGGCAGTTGATCGTCTACCGCGCCTTCTACGAACCCGGCGTCCACGGCTGGCCCGAACATGCCTGCCGCGGCTGTTCGCTCGGCGCCGACCAGGTCGGCCATCTCGCCCATCTGAACGCCCGCAACACCACGCTTGCCTATGCCGCCCGCGCGCCGCAGGCCGACATTGCCAGCTTGAAGCAGCGGATGGGTTGGGAGATGCCCTGGTACACAATCACCGACAGTTTCGACAAGGATTTCGGCGTCGACGAATGGCACGGCCACAACGTGTTCATCCAGGACGGCAAGAAAGTCTATCGCACCTACTTCATCAACAACCGCGGCGACGAGCAGATGGGCACGGTCTGGAGCTACCTCGACGCAACGCCGCTCGGCCGCCAGGAAATCTGGGAGGATTCGCCCGAAGGCTATCCGCAGACCGAGCTCTACAGCTGGTGGAACTGGCACGACAATTACGACGCCGCACCCGACAAGACGTGGGAGGAAGTGTCGGCGGCCGGCGAAGCCGCGTTCCGCAACAAGGACGGCAAGTAAGGACCTGGAGCGGCCCATCCAGCTTGGTTTCCTGTCCCTCACGGGACAGGAAAGCCGGGCATTGATCATCAAGGGATTATGACCATGAGCGATATCGGCACAGGCACCGGCAGTGAGGTCCCTCAACGCTCCGATGCAGTTTCTCTCCGCACCGCCGACTGGCTGTGCCTCGCCGCGGCCCCTGTTTTCGCCGTGATGGCGCTGCTTACCTGCATTCACGCTGGCGACGGCGTTATGTCGTGCCTGGGGGCCGATGCCTCCCCGCTCACCGGCATGCCGCTGATGTATCTCTTGATGAGCGCCGTCCATCTGGCGCCTTGGCTGCGCGTGATTTCCGGCCGGCCGATCCGGCGATAGGCTGGACCGCCGCCGCCATGCTAACGCTCTTTACGTCGGAGAGAGACTATGAAGCTGGTCAGGCTGAGAGCGCCGGGCGGGTTGGACAAGCTCGACCTGGTCGAGGAGGATCAGCCCCGGCCTGGGCCGGGAGAAATGCTGGTCAGGATTCGCGCCTGCGCGCTGAACATGCGCGACGATTTCGCCGTACAAGGCAAGGTGCCGCTCGCCGACGGCCGCGTGCCGCTGTCGGATGGCGCCGGCGAGGTGATCGCGATCGGTGACGGCGTCGACACGTTCAAGCCGGGCGACAGCGTCGTCAGTGTTTTCTACCCCTGGTGGCTGGCCGGCGACATGAGATCCGATACAAGCCGCGACATTCCCGGAGACAGTTTCGACGGCTTCGCCAGCGAGTATGTGTGCATGCCGGCGCAGGCCTTCACCAAGGCGCCGGCGGGCTATACGCATCTCGAGGCGGCAACGCTGACCTGCACGGGCGTCACCGCCTGGCGCGGCCTGGTGACATGCGGCAAGGTAAAGCCCGGCGACACGGTGCTGATCCTTGGCACCGGCAGCGTGTCATTGTTTGCGCTGCAATTTGCCAAGGCCGCCGGCGCAAGGGTCATCGCCACGTCGTCCGATGAAGAGAAGCTGGAGAAGCTCAGACGACTCGGGGCCGACAGCGTCATCAACTACAAGGCGGTGCCGGAGTGGGGCGGCAGGGCCAGGGAACTGACGGACGGACGCGGCGTCGATCATGTGATCGAGGTCGGCGGACCGGCGACGCTGGCGCAGTCGATAACGGCCTGCCGGACAGGCGGGCATATCGCACTCATCGGCGTCCTGACCGGCTTTGCAGCAGAAGTTTCGATCCCGGCGCTGTTTTCGAACCAGATCCGCATCACCGGAATTTCCATCGGCAGCAAAGCCGACCAGCAGGACATGATCCGTGCCATAGAGGTCAACCGCCTGAAGCCCGTCATCGACAGCAGCTTTCCACTGCAGGACATCGCCGCCGCCTTCAGGCATTACGAAGCGCAAAAGCATTTCGGCAAGATCTGCCTCGAGCTTTAGACCCTGCGATCGGCATTCCTACCCAGCGGCCGGCGCGAGCGTCCCGCTTGCCATCAGGCCCCACAGCTGATCGGCCGTCAGCTGTCTGGCCGAGCCGTCGTAGGCCACCCGGCCGAGGCTGAGCACGACGATCCTGTCGGCCAGCGCCCGCACTGTGGACAGGTCGTGCGTGACCAGGATGACGCCGGTGCCGCTGACGGCGATCGAACGGATCAGCTTGACGACCTGCGCGGTCTGCTTGACGCCGAGCGCGGCGGTGGGCTCGTCGAGGCAGATCAGCTTGACGTGATCGGCAAGCGCGCGGGCAATGGCGATGGACTGCCGCTGGCCGCCCGACAGCGAGCGCACCAGAACGTTTTCGTCGCGAAGCGTGACGCCCAGCGCGGCAAGCCGGGCACGACACTGCTCGGCGGCCTTTCGGTCGTCGCGAACCGGGAAGACACCGAGCCAACGCCGCGTTTCCTCACGCCCGAGGATCATGTTGTGGGCGACGCTGAGGTTTGGGCAGAGCGCCAAATCCTGATAGACCGTCTCCAGGCCGGCGCCGCGTGCATCCTGCGGGCTCCTGAAGGAAATCGGCTGGCCCTCGAGGGTCATCGCGCCGGCATCGGGCTGGATGGCGCCCGAAATAATCTTCACCAGCGTCGACTTGCCGGCGCCATTGTCGCCGAGCAGACAGACGATCTCGCCTTTGCCGACCGTGAAACTCGCCTCTTCCAATGCCGTCAGCGCGCCGTAGGACTTGCGGGCGCCGGCAATCGAGAATGCCGGACCTTGCGGGGCTTCTGCATTGCCCGCCGTCACGGCAAGGCCGGCCGAGGCGACGGCACCATTGTCCGCCACCGTGAAGTTGGTCGCGGCGGCCCGAGCGCGCCGGCCGCGAAAACCGATCGCAGCCTGGTCGGCCACCAACGCCAGCAACAGCATGCTTCCCACCGAAATGGATTGCCACCATGATTGCAGGCCGACGAAGATCAATCCTGCATTTAGGATGCCGATGGTGGCAACACCGATGGCGATGCCGAGCGGCCTGCCGGAGCCGCCGGAAAACGCAACGCCGCCGAGAATTGCAGCGGTGAGCACGTCGAGCTCGAAGCGAACGCCGATGGTCGGCGTGATGCTGCCGAGACGACCGGCGATCAGAACCGAGACCAGGCCGATCAGCAAGCCATTGGCGGCGTAGAGGCCAACCACCGTGCGTCCCACAGGAATGCCGCAGAGTTCGGCCGCGCGTGGGTCGCCGCCGATGGCATAGATTCTTAGTCCCGTGACCGTGCTGGTCAGGACAAAGGCTCCGGCGACAAAGACCAGCGCGGCGATGACCACGGTGTACTGGATGCCGAAGATCTTGCCCCGCCCCAATTCGAGCAGAGCCTCGGGAAAACCATAGACCGCGGTGCTGGAGACGACGAAGGCAAGGCCGCCATAGAGCGCCAGCATCGCCAGCGTGACGATCAACGGCGAGATGCTCAGCCTGCGCACCAGCAGACCGTTGAGCAGACCGAGCAAAAGGCCCAGACCCAGGCCGACGCAGATCGCCAGCAGCGCGCTCTGCGTCGCCACTGCAACCTTGGCAGTGATGATGCCGATCAAGGCGACCATGCTGCCGATGGAGAGGTCGACATAGCCGGCGATCAGCAGCGCGGAGGTGCCGAGCACGGCAATCAGGATCGAGGTCGAGTTGACGCCGATGACGACGAAATTGTCGAGGCTGAAGAACGATTTGTTCAACAGCGAGAAGGCGACGATCAACCCCAGCGCAACCAGGGCAAGGCCGACGCGGCCCGAGGCTTCGCCGGGCGGCTTGGTGCCGGGCAGCAGGGATGAGGCTGCTTGCATGGGCAGCCGCTCGGATCGAACATTGTCTGTCATCATGCCCAACCGGACTCAAGGATAGCAACCGGCCGGCCAGCCACGGCTGGATCCGGCCGGCGCAACACATTGGGCGCTACTTTGCCTCGGATGACCAGGGGAAATTCACATACTGGTCGCGCGTATCGTAGCAGATGTTGCCGTACATCCTGAGATAGATATCGCGGCGCTTCGGGTCCTTGTAGACCGCGGCCGGGTCGGCGACATCGGCCTCGTACTGGGCCATGTAGTCGCTGGTCAGCGCCACGGGCAGGATATCCATCGCCTGCGGGATGCTCTTGCCCTCCAGCCAGTCGGCCGCGTGCTGGCCCATGGCATAAGCGAAGACCGGCGACGCCAGGCTGATGCTTGCCTTGTAGGGACCGCCGCCTTTCTTGATCGCGGCGACTGCCTCCGGTTCGCCGTCGATGCCGCCAAGGAACTGGTCCGGCCGCGCCTTGCCCGCCGCTTCCAGGGCAGCCAGCGCGCCGAGCACGACGGTGTCGGCGCCGAGCACGACATCGACGTCGGGATGGGCCTGGAGAATGGTGCTCATCGTGGCAAAGCCGCCTTCCTTGTTGACGGGATTGGGCGAGATGTCGGCGACGATGGTGACGCCTGGCATGGCCTTGAAGATGTCGCGCATGGCGGCAAAGCGCGGCGCCAGGAATTCCATGCTGTCATGCGACAGGATGACGACATTGGCCTTGCCGCCGAGCTTGTCCTTTATGTAGGCCGCGGCCGCTTCGGCCAGCACCTTGCCAGTCTCATATTGCGGCGCATTGAGCAGCGACGTGGCCGGCGGCGGCACGATGGTGCCGACATAGGCGCCCGACCAGATAAGCTCCTGCAGGCTGCGGCTCATGGAGGCCGGGTCCACGGGGGCTGCGACCAGACCGCCGATCTTGGAGGCGAGAAACAATTGCACCTGCTCGACGCCCTTGGCGGCGTCATTGTTGGCAAGCGCGCGGCGATATTCCAGGCCGCGATCCTTGGCGGCGGCGGCCAGGCCGCGGTCGACACCCTGCATAAATTCACGCTCGTTATCCTGCGCGAAGGCCAGCACCTTGTTCAGGCCGGGCGGTGGGCTGCAGGCCGGCGCCTTCGGATCGAACGGCGCAAATACCGCCGGCTTGGTGAGCCCGGCCGGGCCGTCCTGCGCGCTTGCCAGAATGGTACCGCCCGCGAGCACACCGGCAACGCCGAGCAGCGTCGCCAGCATCATGTTCCTGTCAGATCGCATTTTACTTCCTCCCTGTCGTTGATTGTTGCCGCGCATCGCAAGCCTCGCGGTCGCTACTCTTCCCAGTCTCCCCAGGTACCCACCTTCCCGCTCGCAAGTCAAAACTTTTTCCAGTGGAATTAATTAATCAGAGATAGTCGGGTGACTCGCCCACGCGATCACGCCTTGCCGATCAGCGACTGGACGACTTTGGCCAATTCCGTGCCGAGCACGCGATGCGCGTCGCTGTCGAGGTGAATGCCGTCTACCGCGCTCGATTCGACGACGTCGCCGGCGTTGAAGAAGGCGGCGCCGGCGCGCCGGGCCGCATCGCGGAACAGGCCGGCAAAGTGCATCGACTTTGAAGCGCCGCCCAGGAACATCTGGCCGAACCAGTCGACCTCCAGCATCGGCGGCGGCGCAACAATCAGGACCGCGGGCGCCACGCCTGCGGGGCCAGCTTCGCTGCGCAGCACAATTCTGGCCAAGATCTCAATAGAATCAGCGACATCATTCGGCGTTACCGAGAACCTATGCTTGAGATCGTTGGTGCCGAGCATCAGGATGACGAGGTCGAGCGGCATATGCGTTTCCAGGCACACCGGGAGCGATTTGAGCCCGTTCTTGTGGAGACCTTCGATCGGATCGTCGTGCACGGTGGTGCGCCCGCCCTGCCCTTCTTCGATCACATCCCATCCGCTGCCGAGCTGGCGGCGCATGATGCCCGGCCAGCGCCGGTCGGGCGTGAAGCGGCGCCGTCCGACGCGGGCCAGGGTGGGAATGGCGCCATAGGTATTGGAATCGCCAAAGCACATGATTGTCCGGGTCTGCGTCACGGCATTGCTCCTCCAGGCTTGCATTCTTTGAACGACAGCAGGCCGGCCGGCGTCAACTACATTTTTCCATCGGGTGGATTTAAGTGTTGCCTTGCCGTGCCCGCATTGCTACGTCAGCGCTTTGATCGGCTCGCCTTGCGGCCAACCTCCTTGCGCAGGGGAAAGCGTGACCGGCACCAGCTTCTTCAGTCTCGAAAAGATCGCCGAGGGCCGCAGCGGCGGAACCACGCAGGCCGAGAGCCGCATCTACAACGAACGCCTGATCGTCTCGCTGATCCGCCGGCACGGCCAGCTGGCCAAGACCGATTTGACGCGGCTGACGGGGCTGGCCGCGCAAACCATCACCACCATCGTCAACCGCGCCGCCGACAACAAGCTGCTGCTGCGCCTGGAGCCTTTGCGCGGACGGCTGGGGCAACCCTCGGTTCCCTATGCGTTGAACCCGAAAGCCGCCTATGCCTTCGGCCTCAAGGTCGACCATCGCAGCGCCGATGTCGCCCTGGTCAATTTCGTCGGCGACGTGATCGCGTTCGAACGCACGCTGTTCGACTATCCGACGCCCGTCGAGGTGATGAAATTCGCCAAGGGCGCCATCGCGCGCATGTGCCGCAAGCACAAATCGATAGAAAAAGACCGCATCGCCGGTCTTGGCATCGCCTCGCCATTCCATCAGTGGAACCTGAGCGAAGAGAGCGCGGTGCCGGCGGGCAGGCTGGATGCCTGGAAGGAAATCGACATTCGCGCCGAACTGGACCGGGCGTTCGACTGGCCGGTGTTCCTCTACAACGACGCCACGGTGTCGGCCGCGGCCGAACTGATGTTTGGCGCCGGCGGATCCCGCGCCGACTTTCTCTATGCCTATGTCGGGCACTTCATCGGCGGCGGCCTGGTGCTCGATCATCACTTGTTCCCCGGCCGCAACAAGCTGGCCGGGGCGCTGGGCGACATGCCGGTGCCCGCGCCGGGGCGCAAGGGCGACCGGATGACCCCGCTGCTGCGCGTCGCTTCGCTGCATTCGCTCGCCGGCAAGCTCAACGACCAGGACAATGGGGAGAAGGACGCCGGCCGCATCTGGTCGTCGCCCGACGATTGGGGCGACCTTGGAGAGCCGGTCACCGCGTGGATCGATGAGGTTTCGGACGGGCTTGCCTATGCCGCCCGCAGTGCCGTTGCCTTGCTCGACATCGACAATGTGGTGATCGATGGCGCCATACCCAATGGCGTGCGCAAGGAGATCGCCAAGGCCATGCGCAGAAAGCTGGCACGGATCCTTGTCGATCGCCCCGAGCCGTTCTCCGTCATCGAGGGGACGTTTGGCCATCTCGGCCCCGTCATCGGCGGCGCCAGCATTCCGCTGCTGGTGAAGTATTCGAACGACAAGGAATTGCTCTTCAAGGAATAGGCGCGCAGCCGCCGGCACCAGGCATTCCCCCAAAACAGCGAACTGTGAGACTTGTCACATACCTGCTCGTGAAGCGCGTGCTACTTGCACCCTGCGGTCGGTCGACGCCGAAAGAAATCGCCTGCCATGGTCTGGCGGTGACGGGCCTTTCACTTTATGCTGTGGCAGGTTGCATACTCTCAACGGACCTTGATGCCGCAAGCGGTGTTCTCGTCGGCGTCAGGCCGCGACCAGGAGTTTTGTCATGCTCCGACTTTGCGGATTCATCGCGGCCTTCATCCTTGCCGGCTTCACAAGCTTCGAGGCCTGCGCCGATCGAAGGGTCGCGCTCGTCATCGGCAATTCCGATTATCGCGACATCCCGGCGCTGAAGAACCCGGCCAAGGATGCCCAGGACGTATCGGCCACGTTCCGGCTGGCCGGCTTCGAGGTTTTCGTCGCCGAGAACCTCACCAAGCAGCAGTTCGAAGGCCAGTTCCGGGACTATCTGGCCGCCGCCGACGGCGCCGATCTCGCCGTCGTCTACTATTCCGGGCACGGCTTTCAGATCGGCGGCGAGAATTTCCTGATACCCGTCGACGCCTCGTTGAAGAAGGCGGCCGACATCGAGGTCCAGGCCATCAAGCTCAACGACGTGCTGGAGCAGCTGCGCTCGAAGTCGAAGATCCAGGTGATCATCCTCGATGCCTGCCGCAACAACCCCTTCCCGCGCAACAATTACTGGCTGCGCGACCAGCTTGTCACCGCCGGCAATACCGGGCTGGCGCAGGTGCGAAGCTCGCTCAACACGCTGATTGCCTTCGCCACCGAACCAGGCGCGGTCGCCTATGACGGCAGCGGCGACCTCAGCCCGTTTTCATCGGCCTTTTCGCGGCGCGCGCTGGCGCCGAACCAGGAGATCCGCACGGTCATGTCGGCGGTGCGCCGCGATGTCGTGCAGGCCACCAACGGCATGCAGGTGCCCTGGGAAAATTCCTCGCTGATCGATGACGTGGTGCTGGTGCGCCGCAACAACCGGCCTTCGCTGCCGCCAGTGCTGGAGAAGGTAGTGCTCTCGGGGGTCGGTCCTGTCGCTCTCGGCCTGCCGGAGCCGGTCGATGTCGATGGCGGCGCTATCAGCGTCAGCATCGAACGTCCGCCGGCAATGGGCCGTCTGGTGCTGGACGGCAAAGACGTCGCGGTGGGCGAACCGATCGCCGGCAAGGACCTGCCGCGCCTGCAAATGGATGTCCCCAAAGGCGCCGCCACGCAGGACGAGGTGGATATGCTGGCCTATGCCACGCATGACAATTGGGGCGGCGGGAGCCAGGGCATACTCGTGTTCCGCGTCAAGAGCGGCGAAGGTGCGGCGGGTCAGCAGATCATGGCTTCGCTCGAGGCCGAGCAGAAGCAGCAGGTGCTGGATCGCGGCATCCACATCACCGGCGCTGCCGAAGCGATCGAGAACCGCAAGCTTGATATTCCCGTCGGCGTCGGCCCGGTCGCGCTCAATCTGGATTTCCCCACCGACGATCCGGCGGTCAGCCTGAAGGTCACGGGGTATCCGGCAACGGGAACGCTGTCATTGCCTGATCGAACCTTGTCGCCGCAATCCAGCCTTCTGGCCGGTGAAGTCGACCATCTCCGTTACGAGCCGCAGATCGGCGCCGGCGCGCCGGTCGAGGTCGGCTTCGAAATCCGGGCCGACAGCAGCTCGGCTAAGCCCGCGACAATGAAGCTGTCGCCGACGGTCGATGCCTGCGATACCGCCGCCGGCGAGCCTCTCGACCTGCAAGGGGTGGTGCCCGGCCTGCTGCCGAACGAGATCGGCGCCGGTGCGGTGGCAGCCTGCGAGGCGGCCGTGAAAACCTATCCAGACGTCGCCCGCTTCCACTACGAGCTCGGCCGCGCCCTGCTTGCGGCAGGCAGGGTCGGCGAGGCCAGGTCAGCCATCGAGGACGCCGCCAAGAAAGGCCATGTGCGCGCCGTCTTCGAACTCGGCTATCTCAACGCAACCGGAACCGGAACGACCATAGACCGCACCCAGGCCAACGCTCTCTACAAGGCTGCCGCCGACAAGGGTGATCCTTACGGTATGACCTCGTGGGGACGCGCGCTGTTCAATGGCTATGGCGTCAACCGCGATACGGCCAAGGGCCTCGACCTGCTGCTCAAGGCGGCGGCCATGGGGCACACCTATGCCATGAACGATCTTGCCGCCATCTTCACCGAGGGCCGCAATGGCGTGCCTGCCGATCCGGCCCGCGCCGTCGCCTTCCTGCAAGCGGGGGTGCAGCGCCAAGACATGTATTCGATGAACCTGCTCGGCCGCAATTACCTCGCCGGCCAGGGCATCGACAAGGATCCGAAGACGGCGCAGGCCCTGTTCCAGCAGGCCACCGATCTTGGCCAGCCCTACGCGCCCGGCAGCCTCGCCCGCATGTACAGGGATGGCGCCGGTGTGCGCCAGGACCCGGCGGAAGCGCAAAGGCTGTTCGAACTGGCGACCACGCGCGGCGATCCGTCGAGCGCCTATGATCGCGCGGCGCTTGAAATGGCGAAAGGCGACAAGGCCGATCAGGCTGTCGCGGTGCGCTTCCTGGCATTCGCCGTCGCGCTCGATCTGCGCAAGGAGCTGCCGGACGCCAAAAAGGGCCTGGCGCAGTTCGGCACCAAGCCGAAAACGGCAGCTTTGGACGCCCTGCGTCGAGAGCTCAAGTCGAAGATTCCCGCGTCCGGTTCGCTGGACACGCAACTGGTCAATGCGGCCCGGGGGGTCTGGGAAGAAGCCAATCCGCGTCGGGATTTGTTCTGAACAATAAGGAGGCCATGGTGGGCAAGGCATTCAAGCAGACATTCGGGCAGGCATTCATCGGGATAATTCTATCCGGCGTTCTGGCCGGGCTCATGGGCTGCACCTCGGTGTCGCCGATGTTTGAGCCGGCGCCGCCGGTGAACCATCGCAAAGTGGTTCGCGTAGCACCTCAGCCAAAGGTGGTCAGATACAAGAAGGCGGCCACCGGCAAAGTGGTCAAGCCGGCCGAGGAGATCCCGCAAAAGCCGCCCGTGATTCCTTCTCTCGGCGGCAGCGGAGGCGGCGGTGGGGCTGGCGGCGGCGGCGGCGGTTGGGGATGAGATCGTCGACCAAGGGCGCTGCACTCAGCGGCCCCAAAGGGTCTTGCTAAATTCCGCATGAGCCTTGGACAACGTCAAGCCGAAATCGTCCATCCCTGTCGCGGCATCGGTTGGCCAGCGGACAATTCGGCGCAGCGCTGCACGGAAAAGGCAGCGGACGAACGCTGCCAGTGCAGAGGCCACGACCGCCGCCGGATCGAGTCTGCGAGCCGCCAATGCCCGATGGGCCTGTTGTGTTTCGAGATAGCGGGCCAGCGCAATATCGTGACGCGATGGTGCGCCAAGCTCCTGCCGGTCGCGCCCGGGGTCGTCATGCCAGATGGGCCACTCGGTCGGGCCAGGGTGATGCACGGTATCCTCCTGCGAAAAGAGATCCAGTGCGAACAATCTCCTCAAGCGCCGTGAGCAACGCGTGGGAACCTGCGTGATGGAATCGTGAAAAGCGCCTCGGCGGCGGAATAAGTGTTGAAATGGACCGAGCTTGAGCGGATCGTCGTCGCGCTGTGACCGTGGCGGATCCGATGACCGGACCTTATCTTCACCTGCTGGGTGGTTTCGACTTTGCTGGCGTCGGGGCCACGGTTCCAGCCATCAGCCGCAAGGCGCGTGCGATGGTCGCCTATCTCGCGCTGCAGTCGGGGCATTCGCAGTCGCGCGAGAAGCTGGCGACCCTGCTCTGGGGCATCAACAGCGAGGCGCAGGCGCGAATGAGCCTGCGGCAAGCGGTATCGTCTGTCAGGAAGGCCATGCAGACGTGCGGCGGCGGCCGCTTCCTCACCGATGGCAACAGCGTCGCTCTGCATCTCGACGGCCTTGATTTCGACGTCGCGCGGTTCGAGGCGCTGGTCGCCAGCCCGGCACCCGAAGACCTCGAACTGGCGCTCAATGTCTACCGCGGCGACCTGCTCGACGGCTTCGGCCTGAAGGAGGAGCCATTCGAGGACTGGCTGAGGATCGAACGCGAGCGGCTGCGGGCACTGGCCGTCGCGGCGCTCGACAGGCTCGTCGCGCATTATGCCGCGACGAACGATCCTGCCGCATGCGTGCGCGCGGCGGCGCGCCTGCTGGCCATGGACCCGTTGAGGGAGGATGTCCACCGTGCCCTGATGCGCGCCTATGCGGCGCAAGGCAGGACCAATCTCGCGCTGAAGCAATATGAGCACTGCCGCACCGCGCTTCTACGCGATCTCAAGCTGCAGCCGGAGCCGGAGACGCGGCAATTGTTCGAGACGCTGCGCACACGCCGCACAATGGCGCCGGCACGGCCACCCACGACTGATGCGGATGACGCTACCGGCTTCAGCCACGAACTCGCAGCCCCCCCGACCCACTATGTCAAATCGGCCGGGATCAACATCGCGTATCAGGTGACCGGCGACGGTCCGGTCGACCTGATCCATGTGCCGGGATGGGTCTCCAACCTCGACCACGCCTGGGGCTCGCCGCGGCTTTCGCATGTGCACCGGCGGCTCGGCACTTTCTCGCGCCTAATCCGCATGGACAAGCGCGGCACCGGGCTCTCGGACCGCAATGTCGGTCTGCCGACCCTGGAAGAGCGGATGGAAGATGTGCGGGCAGTGCTGGATGCGGTTGGCTCGAAGCGCACGGTGCTTTTCGGCAGCTCCGAGGGCGGCCCGATGTGCATGCTGTTCGCGGCGACCTATCCCGAGCGCACAGCGGCACTCGTGCTCAATGGGGCCTACGCCCGCGGCAGGTGGTCACAAGACTATCCGTGGGCGAAGACAAGCGAGCAGGTGGAAGAGGATCTGGCGATCGTCGAGAAAGAATGGGGAGCGGCGGCGGATATGAGCAACGCGGCGCCCAGTCTGATGAGCGACACGTTCGAGACAGAATGGTTCGCCGCCTATCTCAGGAATTCTGCCTCGCCCGCCGACGCGATCGCCCTGTGGCGCTGGGGAGCCGAAATCGATGTTCGCGACATTCTGCCTGCTGTCCATGTTCCGACACTGATCATGCAGACGACTGGCGACGGCTGGGTGAAGCGGGAAGAAGGACGTTACCTGGCGACGCACATCGAGGGCGCCCGATACATTGAGTTCGCCGGCCGCGACCACGTCATCTGGGGCGAGAATTCCGATCGGATCGTCGACGAGATCCAGGCTTTCGTCACCGGCGCCTTGCCGGCGGCCCCAGGCGAACGGCTGCTTGTGTCGGTGCTGTCCCTCGATATGACGGGCTCGCCTTTCGGCATCGACCCGGCCGAGCGGCACGCCGAAGCGCTCCGTGGCGAACTCCTCGCGGCCGAAGGCAGAGAGATCAGCCGATCGGACGGCAAGGTGCTCGCGGTGTTCCAGCGGCCAACGCGGTCGATCCAGTGCGCGATCGCCATCCGCGATCGCTTGCGGCAATCCGGTGTCGAGGTCCGCTCGGCGGTGCATATCGGCGAGTGCGAGCAGCGGGGCCATCAATTTTCAGGCGCGGCGATCGAACTGTCATCGCGTCTGCTTGACCATGCGCGGCCGGGCGAAATCATCGCATCAAGGACGGTGCGCGATCTCGTGGTCGGCTCCGGCCTGCGGTTCGAGGAGCGTGGCGAAATGGCGGCAAGCGGGCTGCCCGGCGCGTTTCGGTTCTATGCGGTCGATGGTTCGGCTTGAGCCGCTAGGTCACCTCTTCCCTGCCCCGAACCGCAGCCCGTCCATCAGCAGCTTGACCAGCCGGCGCGAGCGGTCGCGCCAGTCCTTGGTGTCGGGGGCCGAGTAGATGCCGCCGAGTGCGTGCAGCACATCGGAGGCGTCGACGTCGCTGCGGATCGAGCCTTCGGCCACCGCCGCCTCGACCAGTTGCCGCAAGGCCAGCGACACCCGGCCCGACATGTCGGAGAACACGGCGGAATTGGTGTTGAACAGGATGCGCAGGCTGGCCGCCAGGCCGCGCTTGGTGGCGATGTAGTCGACGAAGCGCTGCATCCACTGTTCCAGCGCCATGTCGGCCGAATGGTGGCTGGCGAGGTCATCGGCCGCCGCACAGAGCGCCTCGACTTCACGCCGGTAGACCACTTCGACCAGATGCTCGCGGGTTGGGAAATGCCGGTAGAGCGTGCCGATGCCGACGCCGGCCTGGCGCGCGATCTCCTCCAGCGAGGCATCGACACCGTGCTCGGCAAAGGCCGCTGCCGCAACCTCGACCAGCCGGTCGCGGTTGCGCTGCGCATCGGCGCGCAGCGGCCTTGGCGCTGCGGCTTCGCGCTTCTCGTCGGCAATTGCTTGCGACTGCTCGGTCAATTTTTTCTCCACTGTCGATATATGGGGGCTTGAACCCAAAGGGGTAAGTCCCCAACTAGATAAACGGAGGCGCCTCCGTTTTAGTGGAGCAGTCTTATCATATAATCAGGGGAGCCGGTATGTCACGTGTTGAGATTGTGAAGACTGAAGCATCCCTGCCCGCTGGAGAGTTGGGGCGGCAGAGCTGCCAATCTCCCCACTCGTGGGGGAGATGTCCGGCAGGACAGAGGGAGCGCTGTCCCGCCGACCAACACCCGCTTGGAAAGGTCTATTTCGACGCATGTAAATCGGGAACGTCGCATTCCTTCGCGCCCCCCTCTGCCCTGCCGGACATCTCCCCCACAAGGGGGGAGATTAGGCGCACCGTCGCCTCTTCCCTTGTCCTCTCCCACTCGAGCCCATTTCAATCCCCTAGCGTCAAGCAACTGGAGCCAGACGCCTCATGACCGACCAAACCAAATCCACCACTATCCCAATCCGTCTCACCATCAACGGACACAGTCACGAACTGCAGGTCGAGCCGCGCGTCACGCTGCTTGACGCCTTGCGTGATCGCCTCGACCTGACCGGCACCAAGAAGGGTTGCGACCAGGGCCAGTGCGGCGCCTGCACGGTGCATGTCGAGGGACAGCGCGTGCTGTCCTGCCTGACGCTTGCAGCACAGGTCGAAGGCCGCGAGATCACCACCATCGAAGGATTGGCCGGCGATGACGGCACGCTCAACGCGGTTCAGGCTGCTTTCCTCGACCAGGATGCTTTCCAGTGCGGCTACTGCACGCCGGGACAGATCATGTCGGCGGTCGCCTGCATCCGCGAGGGCCATGCCGGCTCGGATGACGAGATCCGCGAATACATGGCCGGCAATCTGTGCCGCTGCGGCGCCTATCCGCACATCGTTGCCGCCGTGCGCCAGGCGGCACTGGAGGTCGCGTCATGAGGGATTTTTCCTACGTTCGCGCCGATAGCATCGATGCGGCACGACAGGCAGCCGCCCTGCCTGGGGCCATGCTGCTTGCCGGTGGCACGACGCTGGTCGATCTCGCCAAATGCGGCGTGGCCGAACCCGACAGCCTGGTCGACATCACCCATCTCAAAGGGCTCGACGCCATCAAGGTCGACGCTGACAGTGCCATGATCGGCGCGCTGGCCAAGATGAGCCACGTCGCCGACCATGCCGAGATCAAGACCCGCTTTCCCGCGGTCTCCGAAGCGCTGTGGCAGGCGGCTTCCGCGCAACTGCGCAACATGGCGACCATCGGCGGCAATCTGATGCAGCGCACGCGCTGCCCCTATTTCCGCGATCCCGCGAATTTTTCCGCCTGCAACAAGCGCTCGCCCGGCACCGGCTGCTCGGCGATCGGCGGCGTCACCCGCGGCCATGCCGTGCTCGGCACCAGCGGCGCCTGCATCGCCATGTATCCCGGTGACCTCGCCACCGCGCTGGTCGCCTTCGATGCCGTGGTTCATCTTGGCGAACGCCAGGTTGCCGTCGACGACTTCTTTCTCCTGCCCGGCGCCACGCCCGACAGGGAACATGCCATCCAACCGGGCGAGATGATCACCGCCATCAGCATACCGGCTTCCGGCACGGCCCGGCGTTCGACCTATCTCAAGATCCGCGACCGGCAGTCGTATGAGTTCGCGGCTGCAAGTGCCGCAGTCGGCATCGACTTCGAAGCCGATGGCCGCACCATTCGCGACCTGCGCGTCGCGCTGGGCGGCGTCGCGACGAAGCCGTGGCGGGCGCACGCCGTGGAAGCGGCGTTGAAGGGCAAGGTGCTCAGCGAAGACAGGGTGCGGGCAGCCAGCTTGCTCGCCGTGGAAGGGGCCATCGGCCACGGCGCCAACCACTACAAGATCGAACTGGCGCCGCGCGTCGTCGCCCGCGCCATCCTCAAGACGGGAGCCATGGCATGACCATTCACGACCCCAGGACACGGCACGGCGACGCTTCGGACGGCACTGCCGATCAGGTTGGCGGGCGGCTGTCGCGCGTCGACGGCCCGGCCAAGATTACCGGTGCGGCAAAATATGCCGTCGAGCAGCAGCTCGACGGGCTAACCTACGGCGTCCTGGTCGAAAGCACGATCGCATCAGGCAAGGTGCGCTCGATCGACACGTCAGCCGCCGAGGCGGCACCTGGTGTGCTCAAGGTGCTGACGCCGGACACCATCATGCCGCTGAAGACTGCATCGGACTGGTTCGGCACGCCGCCGCCGGACAAGCCCTACTGCCCGCTGGCGCGCGATATCACCTTTTCGGGCCAGCATGTCGCCGCGGTCATCGCGGAGACCTTCGAGCAGGCCGTTGCGGCCGCAGCCCTGGTCAAGGTCAGCTATGACGAGACGCCGGCCATCGTCGACCTCAGCGACGCCAAGGCGGGCGACGGCATTCCGATCGCCGCCATGACCAAGGAATGGGGCGATGCGCAGGCCGCTTTCGCCGCTGCCCCGGTGCGCGTCTGCGGCGCCTACAACACGCCGCGCGAATATCAGGCGCCGATGGAGCCGCATGGCCTCATCGCCCGCTGGGAGGGCGACAAGCTGACCGTGTGGGAACCAAGCCAGTGGCTCGACGGTATGGCCCGCACCTATGCCGAATGGTTCGGCCTGCCTTTCGAGAATGTGCGGCTGGTCTCGCCCTATATCGGTGGCGGCTTCGGCTCCAAGGCGCTGGCGCTCGGCCACGGCGCGGTAGCGGCTGCCGCAGCCAAGATGCTGGGACGGCCCGTGAGGGTGGTCATGACTCGGCCGCAGACTTTTACCGGCTATGGCGGCCGCGCCGCGACCCGCCAGACGGTGACGATCGGCGCCGACCGTGACGGAAAAATCCAGTCGATCGTGCATCGCGGCGTCAATGAAACGTCGATCGACGGCATGTGGGTCGAGCCGTTGGGCGTGGTCACCTCGATCATGTATGCGACGCCCAACTTCTCCTCGAAGCAGAATGTCGTGCGGGTGAATTCGGTGGTGCCTGGCGCCATGCGCGCGCCGGGCGAAAACCCTAGCGCCTTCGGCATCGAAAGCGCCATTGACGAGCTCGCCTACGAGGTCGGCATCGATCCGCTGGAGATCCGGCTGAGGAATTACGCCGAGCAGGATCCGCACGCAAAAAAGGCTTGGTCGACGCGGCAGTTGCGCGAGGCTTTCGCGGCTGGCGCCGAACGCTTCGGCTGGCCCCAGCGCACGCCCAAACCGCGTTCTATGCGCGATGGCAACCAGCTGATCGGCTGGGGCGTCGCCGCCGGCACCTATCCGGTACGGCGCGCTTACGGCGAGGCCATCGTGCGTATCCTTGCCAACGGCTCGGTCGAGGTCGAAAGCTCCTCGATCGACATGGGCCAGGGCACCTACACGATCCTGGCGCAGACGGCGGCCGAAACGGTCGGCGTGGCGGCCGACCATGTCGTCGTGAAGCTCGGCGATTCCCGGTATCCCCGCGCCGGCGTGGCCGGCGGGTCGCGGCTGGCCGGCGTGATGACGGGCGCGGTCTACAAAGCGGCGACATCGGCGCTCGATCAGCTTGTCGGACTGGCGATCAGCGATCCGCGCTCGCCCTTCCACGCGCTCCAGGCCAACACGCTGGTCGTCGCCAATGGCCGCATGAGGTCGCCGCGCGGCGATGGTCCCGATGTCTCGATCGCCGACCTGCTGGCCAGCGTCGGCCGCGACCGCATCGAGGCCACCGGCGACACCATGCCGGCGAACTCGACCGCCGAGGATCGCTACAAGAACTACACCACCATCGCGGCGGCACTGCCGCACACCGAGGGCGACTATTCGCGCCACTCCTGGTGCGCGCATTTCATCGAGGTGCGCGTCGACGAGGATTTCGGCACCGTGCGCGTGTCGCGCGTGGTGTCGGCGCTGGATTCGGGCCGGCTCTACAACCCCAAGCTGGCCGAAAGCCAGTGGAAGGGCGGCATCATCATGGGCATCGGCCAGGCGCTGCTGGAAGAAGGCATTGTCGACCGCAGGCATGGCCGCATCGTCAACAACAATCTCGGCGACTATCTGGTGCCGACCAATGCCGACATCCCCGATATCGAGGTCATCTCGGTCGGCATTCCCGACCTGCACTCTTCGGTGCTCGGCGGCAAGGGTGTCGGCGAACTGGCCATCGTCGGCGTAGCGCCGGCGATCGCCAATGCGGTGTTCCATGCGACGGGAAAAAGAGTGCGGGACTTGCCGATCACGCTGGAGAAGTTGATCTAGGAAGCGGCGTGCGTAATCTCCCCCTCGAGGGCATAGGCGCTAAGATAGCTTTGGCATGGACTGGAATTTGCGCTTTCGCGGTGGCTCGCGCCAGCGATATCGCAAGGCATGGAGATTTTGGCGCAGGGCCGCCAAGGAAGGTTGAGTAAAGATGGTCGCGATCAGAGAGGCGACGATCTG